>JABWCQ010000015.1 GCA_013360195.1 bacterium | reverse complement strand
GCAGTCACTCTGAACCTGATTGATGCAATCGTGCAATTGCCGCTTAGTGTCGATGTCCCCCCGCAAGAAGCGGCCACCAGACCAATAGCATCTTGTGCATCCAATAGTCTGACTTTGTTGAACACTACTCCTGCCGAAGAGTGCGGGTTTCCTTCGTATACCGACACAGCATGAAGCGCTGTTTCGTCGTATTGCAGCTTGGCTTCGACTGCCTTGGCAATTCCTGTTTCGTTTCCACGAAGCAGAATCAATACGTCAAATTCGTCTCCAAGTGCGAAAGTGCTCTCTTCCTGCACGAGCAGTTCGAGATACGGACTGTTGTCCAACTGTATTGCCGGGCGTGACCGCGACGGATCGGGGCTTATTGCAAACTCCGTTTCAGTGATTCCAACCGGGGACACGCTGTGGAAGTTAAAACTGAATGGCGTCAAGTCATCGAAGTCAATCGCACCAGCTAAGTCAGGGTTGGGGATCCCCTTGCCAACGCTCCAATTTTCGATGACAACCGGACCGATGTTTCTGTAGTCTCCGGCATTCGTGAAATATACGGCGGAGAGCAAACTTAAGTCATCTGTGTCCACACGACCGCGTGAATTCGGGTCGCCTGAGCCGTCAGCGGTGCTGAAATCTCCGAGCCAATAATTTGTTGAACGGTCGGCATTGATTCCAATTTCGACCGTATCTCCAATGGACCAGTTCCCGCCCGCATCCTTCACAAAAGTGACGTAGCGGTATATATCACGATAAGTTGCAGCATTCCCGGTCCCGTCCAACCAGCCGGCTTCTGCATCAAGCCAGAACGTATCCGCCCCGTCCACATGGTAGTAGGAATCGCCGCGGTTATTCGGCGTTCCGATGAAAGAACCCGATGTGACGGTGCCCGAGAAGCTTGACTGAGTCGCGACAAGTGTCCATCCGGACGGAGGCAGACTGGTCATTGTATAATTGGAATCCTGACTCCAAAGGTCGTTTGGATAGGCCGGATACTCACCGCTTATTGGACTCCGGTAGATTCGCATCTCTTCTGCGTCCAAACTCGACTCCCACGACCACTTGAGCCAGACTCCCAAATGCGCGGGACGGGCGTCAAATGAAGTGAATGTGTTCTCAGGCAACTGCATATCCACGCATATCGCGAACTGTTGCACGGCAGAAATATTCCCCGCGCAATCAGACGCCCATACGTCGAAGGTGAATGTGTCGCCATTGGCAATCATGAAACCCGGAACATCCAGCATCCACGTCCATAGTGCAAGCGCACTCGAATCATCTTCGGGATAGCTTGTCTGGTCAAGTGGCACGACAAAATCAGAAACATCTGCGTGAGCAATTATCAAAGTTCCCGTTGTCGCTGAGCACGGCTGTCCGCCCACTAAGGCGGTAATGTCCAGTACACTGTCCAGCAGAATGCCGCCGTAATTGGGAGAGGCCGGTGAATTGTTGAGACAGGAACCATCAGGCTGGTTTACCAAAATGCTAACCAACGGCGCGGAATTGTCACGCCCAATATTCAAGATTACGGCCGCGTTGGAAACATTGCACTCTGAATCCCTGACCCGGATAGTCAAAGTGTTACAGGTATCTGCGGCGAGGAGATTGTAAAACACCGCTGTGTCGCTGTCCGCCGGGAATGTCAGAGTCTGCGGTGAGGTTACTTCGCTTGCCAGAAATGCGTAGCTGCCTCCCGATGGTTGAAAGGTCACCCACGCAGAGTCGAGACCTGACAGTGCATCGGAAAATGTCACGGAAAATTGATTGGCAACCTGCGACGCCGACCCGAAGGCGCAGGACGTCAAGTTCTGCACACTGTTTATGACCGGCGCATCACAATCAACCTTTACGACTCCGACGCCAAGATCCAGGTCATTCTGATGCTCGCCGCCGCCACTGTCTATCCATAACGAGCTGTTCAATTGCGCCGCATGAATTCCCGTCCCATTCGACATGTTTATCACCGGAATGCAGGCGATCTTCTTGCTGATGTCTCCGACGCTTCCCGGCCATTGGAATCCAATATCGATTAACACCGATCCCCCGCCTTGATCAATCGCAAAAGCTTGAATCAGGCAAGTGTCCGCGTCTGAACTCGGAGTAACGACACCTCCGCCGGGAGGAAGCGCAAGCGCGTATCCGGAAGGAAGCTGCATGGTCAGTTGGAGGTTCGGTAACCCTTGAGAACCAAGTGTCAGGCAGATGTCGCCTTCCGCGCACTCGGATCCGCCGCAGCCGATGAATTCGCCGTCAGTGACCAGGTTTACCTCATAACAGCCGTTCGGATTCGGATTTACGTCGAGATTCCACGGAACGGAACCGCTTATTTCATAGGTGCCGGGGAATCCGAAATTTGACGTGTAATCCGAATAGCAATTGCTGTCCCAAACATGGTTGGGACGATTATCGAACGCGTTTATGACATTATTCAACCGTGTATTTCGAACAGAGGCGACGGTTGTCGCGCTCACGTTCGATGCCGAGATGTCAATTCCTCTTGACCAACCGACGACTTCACAGCTGTCAATTGTCAGGTCAAGCACTCCGCCGTCGACTTGCGTCAAAATTCCGTAGCTGTTGTTCGATAGATTACCCGTGATCGACACTCTGCTGACGTTGACCACTTCATTCTCGTCAAGCACATGGTCGCGCAGTCGTTCGTCTGCAATACTCTCATCATACATTTGCGGCATATCATGCAGACCGGCAAGCGCGGTTCCGGCGGCGTAGAATCGTATCCCCTGCTTGCCTGCCAAACTCACTGACGGCGACGCCGTGACGCTGCAGCTGTCAATGTCTCCGTCCGTGTCAATGCTGTAGATTCCCGTTTGACATCCGGTCACGGTCGTGCCCGTGATATCCACCTGATCCGCTTCAAACAACAGTATGCTTGAGGCAATCCAAAGTGAACTCGACCATTGAATGTTGCTCACTGAGCAGTTTCTGATGACACCGGTCGTTCCCGGGCTGTATTGAATGCCGTTTTGGATGACCGTTGAAGTTGGCCCTATACCAACCACCGTCACGTTTTCGCAGGTCACGTTCACTCCTGCACCGGTGAATCCCGTTCCGTTCTTCTGGAAGCCCGCAATGTAAGTGTTGCGTATCGTCACATCATGCGGCTGACCGTCGTTTCGATTGACAGAAATACCGACCCCTTGCGATCCGTTGTTCAGCGGCGTGTCGCGGACATTCAGAATCTTCGCGTCACGAAACACTCCGTCCGAGTTCCAATAGGCAACACCGATCATTCTGGAGTTGTTGCTTCCCCTTCCGTCGCCGTCAATCGTCAAATTGGAAACATATGCCAGCGAATTGTCAATGAATAGAATTGGTCTGCTCGGACCGCCCGCAAAATAAATGTCGGGCATTGTGGTCGCCGGCGCGCGCAGAATAGTCGAATCCTCGCCGGCGCCGATGATTTCCAGATAGTCGAAATTACGCGGATGAACCTGCCCGACATAAAGTCCTGCGCGAATATAAATGGTTCGTGAATCGGTACCCGCAAGGGACCACTTGATGTTTCCAAAAGCCGAATATCCCCAGACCAGCTTGGAATTGTTCGCGGAATTGAAAACATTCACATCCGTCTGGCCTGCCCAGTTATCATCCACCCATACCGTATCAGCCGGACTGCCATACGTCAATGCGGCCAGGTTCTCACCGCCAATCGCCGGATAGTGGTCTTCGTTTGAATACCGCCATCCGCCTTGCGGAGATTGCGTGGCTCCGATCCAATAGGCCGCGTTGCGAATTTCAGTGTCAAACTGAACCATGTCGAACGCGTGCAAACTCATGACAGAATATGCCGTGGATTGCCAGTCTTCGTCACCGGCATTTGCTCCATAACTGAAACTGAATGCGCCCGTGCTGTATTGGCTGGCAATCAAACGTGATGTGAGGTCACTCCACACCTCCGCATGCGTGTTGCTCGCCTTGAACGCATCCAAAAGACCAGAAATTCCGAGCGTGTACCACCAGTAGTTTACGTTCGCATAGCCGGGATCCCAACCCGCGTCGTCAACAACGTCAAACAGCCCGGGAGTGTCCGCATAAGAATCCTGATACAGAACTTCTGCAATGTCCACCGCGTCCTGGTGATAGCTCCCCCCGTATCGAGCAAACAACATTTCCGCCGCAACAGCATAAGCCCCGATGTCCCATCCGATGATTCCGTTGGGATAGCCTTGAGTTATCCCGCGCGTATCTCGAATTGATTGGGCAAGCACCGCAGCCGAACCATAGGAGGAAATCAAATGATCGTATTTTGCGCGGGCGGCATCAGAGTAAACGGAGGTCGGCCCGATTTCGAAATCATACTGGTCATCAAACAGAAGCAAAAACTTGATGTCCGCAGAGCTCCGCATGGCGGTTGTATCCGCCGCAACCATCCTGTCCGCGGCGTCCACTAATGCCACCCAGAGCTCATATTTGCCAGTAATCTGAAATGCCCGAAGAAGTCCGTAGGCGGTTGTACCGTAAATATTATCCGGACTGGGTGAAGATGAGTGCGAGTGTGGATCGTTGGTCCAATTTAACACCCAATCCCAGCCCGCATCATCCGGATCGTCCGGTGACTCATTTAAACCATCGGTGCCGTTACCTGCATTATCTTCGGTAACATCAGCTTGAAAACTACGCAAGTAGTAGGCAGCAGTATCAATGGCAAGGCGAAAGTTCAGCGTATCGCCGAACGAATCTAAAGACACTCGATGATCTCGCTCAAACTGAACATGGAGCGGCCGCAGAGTGACGGTCTCATACCTCGTTGCAACAATGCCTGCATGGCTCGGTGCAAATGGCAGCCACACCGAAACAACCGCAAGAAAAAAAAGTACTCTCGCCTGCCGGTTTAAGAATTTTACAATTGACATCATTGGCCCATCGTTCTCCTGATCGTGACCACTCATTTCTTCAACGATACGACACAAAATTTGTGATTAACTGCGCTGACCCCGTAAACAGCCGCTACATCAGTGCACGTCGTGGAGTTTACATCATTCCAACATAGAATCTATACTATGAACGGCGTCAAGTCAACTACTTGCATGAAGATTGTTCATCACTGGCAGATCAGTAGTCCCCAAATCCTTATAGTTAAGCCCCTGTAAATACTGTAGAATAGTTCAAGTTGCCCGATAGCGATACGGGCGGGTTGCCTTCACCTGTTGAACGCCTCTTGTTCCCCTTGCAAGGTGCAATCTTTTTGTGGATTTGTATATGTCTTCAGGGTCGATAATAGTTGCGAAAAAAATTTCACACTAGTTGAATTTTTTGTGAAAATAGTATAAGTTAGTGCAGAGTTGATTACTCAAACTTATAATTCGCAATTACATAACAAAATTTATCTGTGCGTTCAGTTGTTTTTATGACTTTTTAGTCACAAATTCAAAAAATACTGAACATCTGTTCTACTTATCGTGCCCGAACTTGAAATGCAAGAGAATCCCCATCAAGAAACTGGTCAGGCTAAAGAACGCGGCTTCCTCGGATTAGGGTGGCGCCAGTTTGGAATTGTGCTTGGTGGAATTCTGCTGTGCAGTGCACTTCTGCTCATTTACAATTCCGTGCAGGAATACAGGCAAGTCATCGCCGATGCGAAGAAGGACGTGCGCAACATTACAGTCTCCAGATTGGAACAGCTTGACTCGTGGTGGAATGAGCGTCAAAGTGACATGCGATATGTGTTCGACGGTCAATGGCACTCTGATAAGTTGAACTTGCTGCTGTCCGACGATTCGTCATCGGTATCAGCAGTCGCCCCGCTTGTCGAATGGCTTGCGCCGAAGTTCGGGAATTCAAGCTACGAATCGGTGACCGTAGTCCAGTCCGATGGAACCACGATTGTTTCACGGCCTCCGGGCACCAACCTGTCAGTCAATGAAGCTGCTCATTTGCTTCCGCGACTAGGTCAGATCAAGTCCGTCAGCAGTTTCTTCACGTCTGACGAGCACGGCGTGCCGTCGCATGTCTGTTTCGTTCTGCCCTTCCTTGCATCGCAGGCGCAAGGAGACACGATGACTGTCGGCGCCGCGGTTTTCAGAATTTCCTGCTCGGCTAAAATCATCCCCAGAATTACCGGAACGGTCGGTGCGCTGGGCAGATTCGTGCAGTATCTAGTTTTTGATCGTGCAAATCTGGTTGTCCTGCACAATCCCGACGTTCCTGAGGAAATCTTAATCAGTGAAACATCGCTGAAGGATATTCTGCAGGGCGATTCTGTCAATGCTGACTCGGTTTACACCAAGACTTCCGTTCGCGGTGCTGAATTGCTTGCAGTTCAGGGAGTCGGAGAGGATTTTCCGTGGCCGCTCCTGGTCACCTTTGATACGCGTGCCCTGACTGAATTTCATCAGTTCGAAGTACGCTCGACTGCTATCATCTTCCTGCTGCTCTTTCTTTTGAGTGGTTTGGGACTGTTCTTTGTCACCTATCGTGACAATCAGAATGCCAAGAGGCTGGAACTCGAATATACGATAGCACAGCAAAAGCTCGAAACGGAACTCCGGCTGATTGATGCCGAGTATCGCATGCTGTTTGACCGATCGCTTGATGCAATTCTGGTCGCTTCACCTGAAGGCGAGCTGCTGCGGGCAAATCCCTCCGCTTGCCGGTTGTTTGGCTACACTGAAGAACAGTTTCGATCGATTGGACGAGAAGCTCTTTTCGATCACTCCAGTCCAAGCGGGCGCGTGGCAGTGGAAACACGTGAACGCGAAGGCTCGTACCGGGGTTTGGTGACCTTCAAACGCGCCGACGGTTCGGTCTTCCCGGCCGATGTTTCCACAACCGTTGTTCCGACTGCGAACGGAACAAGAGTGCATGCGATTATCCGCGATGTCTCCAATATCGTGGAAGCACAATACGAGTTAGAACGCCGTCAACTACATCTCGTGAAATCCCAGAATACAGGCCGTATCGGAAGCTGGGAAGTAGATTTGGCTACCGAAGAGATGTTTTGGTCGGACAATCTGTATGCAATGGTTGGACGAAATCCCAAACTCGGCCCTATGCCGCTGTTCGAGACATTGCGATTGTTTTCAATTTCCGATAAGATTGAGCATCTCCTGAATACCCCCAATGGGGAATCAAGCAGCGATTCAATCGAAGGACAGTCGGAGTATCTCGCTTCCGGTCAAGAGCAGACGGTGTTTCGCTATACGGTTGCGGTTATCAAAGATGATGACGGCAAACCACGTAAACTCATTGGAACTGTCGTCAACGTCACTGAGCTTGCACAGGCTGAGTATGAAATTCGGAGTTTGGTCGCACACCTGATTTCCGTACGAGAAGATGAACGCACCGCCATCGCACGGAATATTCACGACGATTTGGGACAGATGCTCACGGCTTTGAAAATCGATCTGATGAATCTGTCCAGGCAAATAACGGGTGCGCCGCAATCCGGCAAACTGGAGATAATGCTCAATCTTGTGGACAGCATGATTAAGACCGTCAAGCGAATGACCGCAGAACTTCGTCCCGGCATTCTTGATGACCTCGGTGTTGCGGCGGCAATCGAGTGGCAGCTCCATCAATTCACGGAAAGAACCGGAGTCGCAAACCAACTCGACTTCATTTTCCCCGAGAAACTCCTCACCAAGGAGCTTTCGACGACTCTTTTCAGGATCACTCAGGAGGCTTTGACGAACGTTGCACGCCACGCCAACGCACAGCGCGTTGCGGTGGAAGTCTTCGAAGATGCGGGCAATATCGTATTAAAAATCAGCGATGACGGTGTCGGGATACACCAAAGCGATGTTCAAGACTCCAAGTCGTTCGGATTGTTAAGCATTCGAGAACGCGCCGAGTACTTTGGCGGAAAAGCAGAATTTGAAAGATTGAATCCACATGGGACGCTCGTGAAGGTCTCATTGCCAATTCAATAGAAAGAAATCGGATGATACGTGTTTTTATTGTCGATGATCATAAGATAGTCCGTGAGGGCTTGAAGCAAATACTGTCTGAGACTCCCGACATTTCGCTTGTCGGTGAGGCGTCGAACGGACCCGACTTTCTGGAACAAATGGAGACCGTACGGTTTGATATTCTAGTGTTGGATCTTACCATGCCCGGGCGAGGAGGCCTTGATGTGCTTGCCACGGTCAAGAGGCTTCGCCCCGAGTTGCCGGTGCTTGTGCTGAGCATGCACCCTGAAGACCAGTATGCCATACGGGTCATCCGTGCAGGCGCCAGCGGCTACTTAAATAAAGAAGCTGCCGCGACAGATCTCGTCGGGGCCATTCGGACAGTTGCAGAAGGTAAGAAATTCGTGACGGCCTCAGTCGCCGAAAAACTGGCAACTTATGTAAGCTCCAGAGATACAATGGCTCCCCATGAGCAGCTCTCAGATCGAGAATTTCAGGTACTGACCCTTATTGCCTCTGGAAAGACAGTGACGGAGATCGCCAATGACCTCTCTTTGAGTGTCAAGACTGTTAGTACATATAGGTCACGAATATTGGAGAAAATGCAACTAAAATCTAATGCGGAACTCACTCACTACGTGATTTCAAATAAGTTAGACGGATAGAACACTAGTAATTCCTGATAAAGAAGTCCATTATATCGGCTTTCGTCCTACAGAATCGCACCTGAGAATCGGACTCGATATTGAGAAACTCACCGATACCGCCGCCCCCATGGGCGGCGATATATTTAGGTAGAAGTTAGCGCGTAACCCTTGGTCCGAAGGACGTTGCCGAATCAACACATGACTGAACCGCCTGCCAAGCACTCTCTCCTAATCGTTGACGATTCACCCGTGATCGTGACCCGCATCTTGGAGGCGGTATCGGTCCTTCTGGGGGAAGAAGGTGTGGCAGTGGCAAGTTCGATGTCCGAAGCATTAGAATACTTGAAAACGCATCATCCGGATATCGTTATTTTGGACTGCAACATTGCCGGTGAATCCGGGTTCAGAGTACTGAACGCCATCCGCTCCTCGGGCCAAGGGACTTACGTGATCGCATGGTCAACCGACCTCAATCCAATCACCATGCGCAAGTATATTGAGGCGGGCGCCGATTCCGTGCTTGACAAGACGCATGAATTTGAAGAGTTGCTTCCGCACCTTCGACAATCGCTGACCTCGCGGAAGGTCTTGAAAAGAAGTAGATCGTCCCGGCAACAGTCGATTCGTAGATAACAGGGGAAGTTGACATTCATGACGCGAAAAAAAGATGAACACGATGTCCTGACGCGCACGGGTTCGAGAGTTCACGAGCCGGAGCAGCAGCCGACAGAGACGACATATCAGTATTGCGACAGGCTTGAGCGCGCTCTCCGTGACTACGAAGACAGGTTTGAAGGAGTGATGGACGGAGCTGCATGCGGAATATGGGACTGGGACAGGCAAACGGACAAAGTGTTTGTTTCGGACAGTTTTTTCAAGCTGTTGGGCTTTGAATCACCGAGGCAACGACTTAGGCTGCGCGGACTATTCGAACTCATTCATCCCGAAGACTTGATTCAGATTCGCAACAATTTGAAACAGTATCTGCGCGCGGGCAAGCGCTTTTCGTTCGATTGCCGGTTTGAGTCCTTCGGCGGGGAATATATCTGGATGAATCTCTCCGGACTGCCCGTGCGAGACAAACAGGGCCGAATCAAGAGAATTTCCGGCTCATTGATTGATATAGACTTGAGAGTCGCCGCATTTCAAGCTCAGTTAGACAGCGAGGCGCGGTTTCACGAAGCGTTTGCGAATTCTTCAACCGGGCTTGCCATTATCAGTCTTGAAGGTCACTATCTTTTTGCCAACCGGAGCTTCTGCAAGTTGCTCGACCGGCAGTCGAGCGAAATTGTCGGCAAGTCCGTCCTTGAATTCACATATTCCGAAGATCAAGCGCTGACCATGGAAATGGCGTCTTCACTGGTGTATGAACACTCGCGCGATTCGGGCTTTGAAAAACGCTACATTCGCAAGGACGGTTCGATTGCGTGGGCTCGAGTGACATCGGTTATCCATCGCGACCAGGATGGGATGCCGAAGTATTACATCAGCTTGATTACCGACTTAAGCGAGCAGAAAAAGATAGAATCGGAGAATCAGAGGCTTGAGGCCGCGCTCCGAAGGCTGCAAGCTCTGAGTACAATTGGAACGATGACGAGCGGTCTGGCTCACGACCTGAACAAGCTGCTCACACCTATTATCGGATACCTTGACATGACCCTGGAGGACTTGCCGAAGGAAAGCACTGTTCGCGAGAATCTGGAAATCGCTCTGGAGTCGGCACAGCACGCAAAAGACGTTGCCATTCAGATATTAAATATCAGCAAGAAAGAGACTGACGGATTGCAAATGATCAAGCTCAGCACGATTGTTGACAACAGCATAAAGTTGCTGCGCGTGTCACTTCCGGTGGGGATTTCCGTAGAGCGCGCGTTTGAAACCGAGCGCGATGTTATCGGAGCTGACTATCATCAGATTCACCAGATATTGATGAATCTTGGAGTGAATGCCGGGCATGCAATGAAAGAAACCGGTGGGGTGCTACGCATCCGCATTTCGGAAACCGAAGTACATTTGGACAGTTTCGGGCCAAACGGAACTCGCAGAGGCCAATACGTCCGCCTCGAGATTTCGGATACGGGCAAGGGAATGAGCCCCGAAACGCAAGCGAGAATTTTCGAACCGTTCTTCACAACCAAGGACAATGAGGAAGGCACGGGACTTGGCCTGTTCGTCGTAAAGGGCATTGTACGCCGACACGGCGGATCAATTCACGTTAAGTCCGAGCCGGGGTGCGGAACGACATTTACGATTCTGTTTCCGCGATCTATAGCGGAAGCGCATGTGAGCACTGAGAATCATGTCCTCGACGTCAAGGGCGGCGAGCACATTCTCTGGGTTGACGATGAACCGCTGATTCTTGAACTCGGCAAACAAATGCTTGAGTATCTTGGATACAGGGTGTCCGTTGCGGATTGCTCACACTCCGCCATGATGCAATTCAGGGAGTCGTCGCACGATATTGACCTTATTATCACGGATTCCTCCATTCCGGATCTCTCGGGCGAAGACCTTGCGCTGCAGATACACGAAATTCGCGGCGACATACCGATTATACTTTGTTCGGGATTCAGTGCACAGGCATCCAATCTTGGACAGTACAGTGCAATACTCGACAAGCCATTCAGCATAAAAGAGTTGGCGCGTGCGGTTCGTCATTCGCTTAACATGAACCGACAAACCGTGCAAGTGCCATCAAGCATCGCAATCTAACTCGCAAGGACTCATCGTTTCTCTCCTTGTACAGGTAGTAGGCTAACATTTCGTCACCCACACTAGCAGCGTTAGCCTATGACGAGGCGGGCGGTCTTCGGATCGCCCGTTCTTCATAACTCCATTGTTGTATTTGCATAATGTTGTTTTGAACAAATTGCTATTAAGATTGTCATAATATACATTCATATGAACACATGGTCAAGAGATTTTTCTCAAATATTGAACTTAGCAAGACATTGTTTTAACCAATCTTAGAGAAAAATCTGCTGAATTAGAGGCATTGAGGGTACGAACCTCAAAAAAAGCCCCCGGGTATTTCCGGGGGCTTTTTACATTCAGCTACAGAAACTTAGCTCGCGTGTTGTGGCGATGCAGCAAGGTCAGCCTCCTGCTCTTCGACGATAGCTTTTTCCACCTCATGTACCGGAGTGTATTTGGCAAAAATCGAATAGACCACCGGCACCAACACGAGAGTGAGGAAGGTTGAGAACAGCATACCGCCGACCACGGCAATTCCAAGCGGCCTGCGTGCTTCGGCGCCCGCACCCAGTCCGATGGCAATGGGCAGAATGCCGAAGATTGTCGCAAAAGAGGTCATGAGAATAGGTCTCAGGCGAATGAGCGAAGCCTCGACAATGGCATCTTTCACCTCCCTGCCTCGCGCGCGGAGCTGATTGGCAAACTCGACAATAAGAATTGCATTCTTTGTCACCAATCCTATCAACATGATGAGACCAATCTGCGAGTAGATGTTCATTGATTGTCCAAACACGAACAACGAGACCAGCGCTCCGAAGACAGCAAGCGGCACAGACAGAAGAATCGTGAAGGGATGCACGAAGCTTTCGAACTGCGCCGCAAGCACCAGGAAAATGAACACAAGCGCGAGGAGGAAGAAGTAGTAAAGTCCTGTGCTTGACTCTTTGTATTCCTGAGATTGTCCGGCAAATTCCCGGGTTACGCCTTTGGGAAGACTGGTGAAAGTAATCTTGTCAAGGTCATCGAGCACTGGTCTGCCCCCATTTTCTGTACCAGTTGCAAGATTACACTTGCTTACTTCCGTCGTAGCGTAGCGGGGACGGAAGTAATTGTTTTTTCGTTTCCGGCGCGGGCGGGTTGTAGCCCAGGGAGCTGTGTGGCCTGACCGGATTAGATTTTTGTTCGCAAGCTGCATAAACTGCCACAATTAGTGCTTCGCCTCGGTTTTTGTGTATACACTGTTTTGATGACCCATCGCGGATGTTTAAAACTTGATTTTACATTATTTTAACACCCTTGAAGCATATCGAACCACAATACTTGAGCACATATGAGTTTGTTGACACGTCTGCTTATTAAAGGGTAAATTGTAGAATACCTTGTTGAATACTGAAATCACGGAGAATCCCGATGAAAACCGCACTTGCAGCCCTTTTGGCCGCGGCCCTGAACGCCTTTGCGATACCGCAACTTGTCAACTATCAGGGACAATTGACCTCGTTGGGCGGTGCGCCGCTGGACACGACGGTGGCGATGACCTTTCGACTTTACGGTTCCGCAGGCGGCGGAACGGCGATTTGGACAGAGTCGCATCCAGCCGTAACGGTGACAGATGGGCTGTTCAACGTATTGTTAGGTTCCGTGACCGTGCTGCCGGACTCGTTTGCTGTCAACCGTTGGCTGGGCGTGACGATTGGTGCAGATACGGAAATGAGTCCGAGAAATCAAGTCGTCTCGGTCGGTCACGCTTATCGCGTGGGAACGGTGGACGGTGCGCTGGGTGGCACCGTCTTGAACGACCTCACCGTCACGGGCAAGGGGACATTCGGACCCGGACAGACAAACTCGGGGAGCAACTCGTTTGTGGCAGGTTCGAACAACACAGCCTCGGGGTCGAACTCGGTTGCACTGGGTGGAACGAACACGGCATCTGCCAACCGCGCGGCGGTTCTCAGCGGATCGGATAATACCGCCAGCGGACAGAACACAGTTGTGGCCGGAGGAAACGACAATGGAGCAGTAGGTTTGAACTCCAATATTGGCGGCGGTCGCAACAATCGCACAAACGGACAATATGCAACCGTTGGCGGCGGCGGTGGAGCAAGCGCGATTGACTCGAACAGTGCACGAGGCAACTACTCCGCGGTGGGTGGTGGAGGCGGCAACTACGCGCAGGGTCCATACTCCGGCATTCAATCGGGTTACGCCAATCGTGCGACGAATTGGATTGCTTCCATTGGTGGCGGACAAGACAACGACGCCACCGGATACGGTGCGCGCATCGGCGGCGGATTGAATAATACGGCGTCGGATAGTTTTGCGGTCGTGGCGGGAGGAAACAACAACGTGGCGTCGGGGAGATTCTCGTTTGTCGGCGGAGGGCAGCAGGATACTGCGTCGGGGTACTATTCGACGGTAAGTGGAGGACGGTTTAATAATGCCTCCACTTCCTATACTTCAATCGGTGGAGGAATTCTATGTGAAGCGAGCGCAGAATACGCTACGGTCGGCGGCGGATATGAAAATGTCGCCGCAGGCTTTTCTGCGACAGTCAGCGGTGGAATCACCAATGTCGCCTCAGGTGGGGCGGCGACGGTCGGCGGCGGCGTCTCAAATGATGCCTTAGGTGCGTCCGCGACGGTCGGCGGTGGCGGCGGAAACATAGCGCGCGGCGACTATTCATTCGTCGGGGGAGGCGGTGGAACTTTTATCTCGGACTCAAATTCGGCTAGCAACGTATTCGCGGTTGTCGTGGGCGGGTCGAGGAATTTGGCATCCGGCCCGGGATCCTTTGTTGGTGGAGGAATCCGTAACAATTCGCGCGGCGACTTCTCATTCATCGGGGGAGGCGGGGGGTGGTTGAGTCAAGACTCAAATTCAGTACGAGGAGAGCATTCTGCGATCGTCTGCGGATTGGGGAATGACGTAGAAGGATGGAACGCCTTTATCGGTTGCGGACTCAACAACACTATTGGAGCAGGCGCTACTTATGCATTCATCGGCAGTGGCCAAGATCAATTGGCATCCGGCACGCATTCTTTCATTGGCGGTGGCATGCGCAACTTTGTGCGGGGAGGCTACTCTTTCATCGGCGGCGGCGGCGGACTTCTCGACTCGGACACAAATTCGGTTCGCGGCGAACACTCTGCAATCGTCTGCGGGCTGGGCAATGACGTAGAAGGATGGAATGCCTTTATCGGTTGCGGACTCAACAACACTATTGGAGCAGGCGCTACTTATGCATTCATCGGCAGTGGCCAAGATCAATTGGCATCGGGCTTGAACAGCTCCATCGTCGGCGGTTCTGCCAATCTCTCCTCAGGCACACACGCGTTCATTGGCGGCGGCAATGCGAATATTGCTTCGGGACAATATGCCACGGTGCCGGGCGGGCAGAGCAATCAGGCGTTGGGGAACTACTCGGTGGCAATGGGACATCAAGCTCAGGCGAACAATGCCGGGAGTTTTGTCTATGCGGACAACAGCGGTTCGAGCTTTTCTTCCTCGGTATCAAACCAATTCAACGTGCGCGCTGCGGGTGGAATACGGCTTTACACCAATTCTGGTCTTTCATCCGGCGTGACGTTGGCACCAGGCGGCAGCGCTTGGGTTGCGGTGTCCGATTCCACAAAGAAGCGCGACATTCACCTGACCGACACCAAGGCTGTGCTGGAGAAGGTTGCGGCGCTTCCCATCAAGAACTGGGAATACAAGTCGGAAGCAGAAGGAATCGAGCACGTCGGCCCGATGGCTCAGGATTTTTGGAAGGCGTTCCAACTGGGCAGCGACTCGCTCGGTATCTCGACCATTGACGCGGACGGTGTGCTGTTCGCGGCGGTGCAGGAGTTGGCGAAGCTGAACAGCGAGAAGGACAAGAAGATTGCCGACCTTGAAGCGCGGATGAAGCTGATGGAAGCGGCGATTTTGCAATTTGGCAGTTTGAACAATTCAGATAAGCAGTAAGGAAAAACACCATGAAGAAGGCACTTTTTCTTCTCCTCCTCCCCACCCTGTTGTGGGCGCAATCGCAGAGCGAGAATTTCAGATTAACCAAGAGCGTGATGGATGCCGGCGGCGGCGCATCGAGCTCAGCAAATTTCGGACTTGTATCGGCATTCGGCCAGCCGACGCCGATTGGCGTGCAGTCGAGCGCGAATTTCAATTTATACGCGGGATTTCTCTCGCCCGTGTTGCAAGTATCACCACTCTCACCGATTCAGAGGCTGGTGATTAAGGAATCAACACCGGATGCGCGGCTCTATTGGGAAACGCGTGCCGGCGCAGGCAGCTACTCGATCCACCGCGCACCGACGATCGAGTTCACACCTGGCCCGGGGAATTTTGTGGCGACCGTGACGGACACGTTCTACACGGACGCGGGCGTGCTGGCTGGACCAGCAACGCAGCAGTACTACATTGTCATCGTGAACAACCCCTAGCTTGATGGAAGTGGACTTCGAGCATACATCCTAGTCCTGGCCCGCGTATTGAAATGTACACCATTTCTCGGACAATTAACTGGAGAGTTGTCGGAATGATGGGCGCAGTGTGCGCACAAGCCAGAAAGATGAACGGGATTTGAAGCAGTTACCGGGCGAAGATGGATGTTTCAACAACGGTTAGTGCACTACACGCTTGCGATGTTTGCGGGCGGGTCCGGCCGATGGTTTTTGCGCGGGCAAGCGATGAGATTACCTCTAGGTGGGTGTGTCCCTATGCGCACGGATGTTTAGGCTAGGTTAAGTGATTCAGTTGCCGTGTCACGTTTGCGACCGGTATATTTTGCTTTCATACAACGCGATTCGGACTCAGGTCCTACATGGGAGCCACCGAGCGTTGTTGCCACCCAGTTCTGCTTCCTGACCGACACGCCGCATTGAATCAATACTCAAGAAAGGAATCGTGTCGGGGCTAAGCATTACTCATGTTACGCGTCCCGGTATCAACGAAGTCAGCACGCTGATTCCCAAGTCATAAAATTCCACCCCCGTCCTTTTGACCACGGAGAGAATGAGCGACAAAGGGACCCAGCAAATCAAAAGGGTTTACCATCTCTTTTTTTAGCGGGGCCGACGGGACTCGAACCCGCGACCTCCGGCGTGACAGGCCGAGTTTAGGTTCTTGATTGTAAATTATTTGTCAAGAATCCGTAGAAGAGCGGTCGCAAATGCAGAGCCATCAAGTGCTTTGTTCGCGCTTTCCTTCAGCGCATTTTGTTCCGGCTGGTAGTACCAGTCATGCGTTGTATCAACCTTACGATGACGAGCAAGTCGCTGGATTGCCATTGGCGGTAGGCCTTCGGCGGAGAGTTGCGTTGCGAAAGTCGCACGTAATCTGTGCAGCGGCCTGTATGGCACATTAGCGGCCTCACATACGGCCTTGAACGTGTCGCTAACTTCTTCACTCAGAGCGGGAAACACTCGGCCTGAACGCGGTGATTCAACGGCATTCAGAATGCTCAAGAGTGGAGCCGTAATCGGTACAGTTTCGCGGCGCTTGGTTTTGCCTGGCGGCACGTGCAACAGACCACGTGCAAGGTCAACGTCCTGCCACGTCAAGCTCAAGGCTTCGTTCCTACGCAGTCCAGAAAATGCGAGGAAAGCGAAATACAGATGAACGGGCTGTCCGTTTTGCCGGAACGCTCGCGCGGTTTCGAGAATCTTCGCAAGTTCGTCCGGCGTGAACGACTCACGCGGAACTGCAATGACTTGCATGGCCTTCAGTCGCGGCGGTTGCCATCCCTTGATGATTTCCTCTTCTACGCACCAGTTCAGGAACCGCGTGATGTTCCGTAAGTGCCGGTTGACGGTGTGCGGACTGATTGCCCGCAGCTTGCGGACCCGCCCAGACCGATCGCGCATGACAGCACCGCGCTCAGTCAAATACTTGATAATGACTTCGCGGTGACTGCGGCTCATGTCCGTCAAAGGAATTGCCCCTATTGTGTCCTGCAGAACGGTTTGCGTGTCACGATACAGCGCGATTGTGTCCGGTGACCAGTCCCGCCGTGACTCTTCAATGAAACGTTGAAATAGCGCAATCACGTTCTGCTTCGGCGGCTCAGGCTTGGTCGGATCAAGGCCCAGCAGTATCTTCCTCTGAAATTCAGCGGCGACCTCTTTGGCCGCCGCTTTTGATTCACACTTGGTATTGATACTCTTTCGCCGGCCATCAGCGAGGACGAGGTTTACGTACCAGACGTCGCCAGACTTCAGTTTTCGTTTGTAGAAGCTCGCCACTATTCCCGCCCGTGCTGTTCCACTTTGCCGTCAGGCGCGATGCTCGTGAAACTCGGCGACGGCTCTTCATACTCGCGAATAATTTCCGCTACCGGCACGCCCGTCCTTTCGCTGGCTTCCAGTGGCGTGAGTCCGTGTTTGCGCACGAGTTCCTTTGCTGTTCGACGCAGGACGTCATTCTTATTGATCGTTATCTTCATATGCTGCTATTCAATGCATATTTCGTGCGGTCCTGCTAATTCGATTCTACCTTGCTGACTTGACGGTGAGATGCTCCATTGCACGTAACCGCCGTCAGTCTTAGAAATTGTGAAGCATCCTTCATCCGGTATATCGAACACTGCGTCTGGATTTGAAGGCGTACCACCCCTTATTGAATCCCCTTCAACCGTGACAACCCAATATGTACGGTCACTGTCGATCACCAGTTGATAATCCTTCTTGCTGTTGTTGTCTGTCGAATCGCAACCAATTGCGACCAAAGTTGCCAGAATCAAGACAAACCGATACATAATTCCTCCTCTGTGTTTTCGGCACCACAAATCTAAGGAAAACAATTTTAAGTCACAAAAACAAGAGATTACGACTTCAATCCTCCTCAGTTTTTCAGCTGTCAACGGCTTGTGACCACTGAGGCAGTCCTACACTAAAGCTTGATCGACCCGGAGTTACAGGTGCTTGACGGTGTCGCTCTGTTGGCCTAATTTGAACTCACGTTCAAGTGGAGGGGGTCTGTGGCGTTTGTGCAGCAGAAGCTGGTGACGGCGTTTCGTCTGCCTTGTCTTTCACGGTTCGAAGCGACTTGTTGCTCGCGCGTTTGATTCGAGCTTGTGCCTTGGTTGCTTCATCGCCTTCAATGGCGTCGCGCTTCAATACTTCGTTACGAAGTATTGCAGTTACTTCGTCAGATTCTACTTTCAGGTTTTCGGCCGTCCGTTTGAGCTCGCGCCTAATCACGTCAACTACGATTTCTGATTGAATGAGTGCAGCAATAGCAAAACGGTTTACCAACTGTGTACGCTCATACAGATTCTCGCGAATGGATTTAGCAAGACCCTGCTTCGATAGCGCGAAGAGCCTGTCTTTGTCATCGTCCAAGCGCAAATTGATTGCCGTGAAGTCGAACGACAGAACTTGATCGTAGTTAACTTTATTATCCAGACGTAGTTTATAGAGTTGCCAATTCACACCGTTTGTAAGAATCACCCATGGTACCCCCTGGTTTGCTCCGTACTCAATGGCTTGGCGCAGGTGATTTTCTTTTAGTTCCAAGCCAATGGCTTTCACTTCAATTAAGAACTGAATCTTATTCTCAATCTTTATCGCGAGATCACAATACGTGCTTCGAATCGCGTACTCGCCGGTGATCTCCGTGTATTTATCATAACCGAACACATCTGCCAGAACGTCCTTGACGATTGTCACTGTGTCAGCCTCATTTAAGTCTCGTTTTTTTGCATCAACCAAGACCTTCTGAAACTTCGGAACCGTCGCCTTGTAGCGGTCAACTACTTTTTGTGGAATGTTCGCCATCAGGTCTCCCTTGCGTCTCGCTGTCTATTTCTTTAATGGTATTTATGATATGATTCCCAGCGTCAATCATTGCACTTGTGATTCTATTCAGGCGGTCGTTTGTCATTCTGAAATCAGGCGGGACATACAACTGCACTGTGATCTCGTGTCCGGTGGCCGTGTCACTGTCAGGCTGGTCGTCAAGAAAGTGCGTTTCGTTGTGCCCCAAGGTTCGTGCAATGAGACGGCGCGTCCCGTCGTTGGGGGCGTGAGCTCCGGTCTGGATGTTGTGCAAGGTTTGAAGGGAAATCCCAGTTTCCTTTCGGATTCTGGCTTTCACCCCCCGAACGCTTAGCGCCTTCCGTAGTTCGCTAAGTTTGTCCATTTCAACTAATTAGGAGAAAACGTAAAAAGTTGTACGTTTTTGCTTGACAACTATCCAATTATTGATTATATTTGAACCATTGAATTAAATGACCCCCACACGCTGGCGTCCGGCAAGACAAGACAGCGAGGGGGGCACCAATAAAGCCCAACCCAGTACGGGAGGACTCTCATTTGGAAGATACCCCAAAAACTTCAGCGAGTCAAGCTGAGCACCTTCAGGATTTCACTCCGACACAGGTGGCCACGATCCTCGGGCGGTCGCGTTCATGGGTCATTAAGCATCGCCATTTCTTTGTTGAATACCCTGTCCCAGGGCGCGGCGCAACGGCAACGGAAGTGCGATTCACGCGTAAGTCGGTTGAAGCGTATGTAGAGAAACTCCGCAACGCCGCCAACGACAACGGCGCTGAACAGCATGAATCAGTAGATCAAATTATTTCACGCGTTAAGTCGAAGCGCGCAGCTGCGGGGCAGTCCCTGTAGCTGCGCTTTTTTGTTTTTCAGAACTCCACGGAAGGGAGAAACAAATGATTGCAGAACTTAAAACACACGAAGCCGCCGAAGTTGAATTCTTTGACTGGGCTTCACGCGCAACGTTGTATTACACGTCGATCGTTTACGGCGGCGGTGTGCATTGGGACGCCCCAAAAAAGTTTACGTCACTTGTCGGCGGGAATTATTACGAACAGGACGGAGACCACGACGACTTCGAGTTTGACGGTGACGCACCGGAATGGATAAAGGCCGTACTGCTGAACGCATGGAAAATCGCTGAACTGTGGGGGCAGCGATTTCAGCGTTATGACATTCAGCCCAGCTTCGACTGCATGTACCGGGAGCCCTATCCGTTTCCTGAGGCTGAGATTCTGGCCGCGATTGAGAACGCTATTGAAGCCTATGTATCGGATTGCATGACGGAGGCCGCATAATGGATTTGACAACTATGACGCCGACACCTGTGCAGAAAATCAATTCCGGTTACCTGGAAGGCATGCTGGAAATACTGAGTCAGTTTGAAGCGGCCATCGAATCGCACAAGGCACCAAACACCGACGAACACGCTCGGGTTCGGCTCGTGAACCTTGAACTGATTGACTTCAAGCATCAGCTTGAGCGACTGTTTGACCAAGTGTGTGATCGTGAAGCGGCCGAAGAGCGCAGAAGCGCAATTCTGCGTGTTGAAGCACACTTGCCGAAGATTGACATGCCGCAGTTTGCGAATGACTTGTTACGTGGGATTGCGGAGGCAAGGCAATGAGCGAACCTCTGTTCAAATACATTAGTCAGTCCCTGTTGAATATGGCTGGCAAGTGCGGAATGCAGGTGTACCACCGGCATATCAAGGGAATCATCATTCCGCCTGGATTCGCGGCGCATCGCGGCACGGCTGTCCATAAGGCCGCGCAAGCTGACGCTGAAGCGAAGCGCGAAAAGCAGAGCGAGTTCGGACTGACCGTTGCTGAAATGATTGACGTGGCTGCCGATGCTTTCGAGAAGAAAGTCAGCGAGGACGGCGTTTACCTGAACGCAGAAGAAGCGCAATTCGCAAATACGCTGAAGGCAGACGCGAAGGATACAGCCATCGTTGCAACGAAACTCTACGGCAATGAGGTTGCCAAGCGCATTCGCACGCCAAAGCTGATAGAAGAAACTGTCACGATGGACGTTGACGGCCTCAGTTACCCGCTCGGCGGCACGATTGACCTTGTGCATGTGGCTGACGGCAAGCACAGGATTCAGGACATCAAGACGACCGAGAAGCGAATGTTTGACGGCATTGCAACACACACACTGCAAGCACCGCTCTACACGATGCTCGCCGAATCAGTCCTTGACGGCGAAACGCCTGACTTCGATTACGAGTATCTGGTGATACAGAAGACCAAACAGGACAACGTGACGATTCCCGCAATTGTGAACAAGCAATCGCGCGTGAACATCGTTGAGCGCGCTCGTGTGCTTGAGCGCGCATTGCAAGCCGGTATCTTTCAACCCGCACCGCGAGACGCATGGTGGTGTAGCGAGAAGTCGTGCGGGTACTGGGGTATCTGCCCATTCGGCGCAAAGCAGACGGTACAGGTGGCATTGTAAGCGATCATGAAACAAAGACCCAAAATAACCCACAGAAGGACGGAACAATGAGCGGTAACGGTAACGGCGACTTTCCGGTTTTCACACCGGAAATAGTGAATGAGATTCACGGCAACGACCCGGACCAATCCAGTGTCGGCGGAATGTTGGCTGCTGGAAACACGATTCAGCAAATCCGCACAAGCTACATGACGGCGGTCAGTGTTCAGAAGAAGCGCGACCTCGCCGAAATCACGAAGAAGTGCGAGCAGGAAGCACAATATGCAGGTGACTCGCTTTGGTACGGCTGGAAGCAGGGCGGAAAGGAAATCTCTGGCGAGACCATCGGGCTTGCAATGATCGTAGCTCGCAACTGGGGCAACTGCGCAACCGAAGCGTTTGTCGTCGAAGATAGGCCGACGCACTATCTGATTTCGGCCAGCTTCATTGACCTTGAAAACGGCTCGACGATCAGCCGTCCGTTCAAGCAGAACAAGAATCGCAAAATGTCGGACAAGCAGAAAGCGAATCCGGAAGAGATTGCGCGGCAGGAAGATATTACTCTTCAGATCGCGGTCTCAAAGGCGGTACGCAACGCGATTCTGGCAGCAACACCCGGATGGTTGCATGCGCGAATGATTGAAGCAGGGCGCAATGCTTTGGCTGATGGCCTTACCGGCGAGAAGCTCAAAAAGGCGATTGCCGCAACAATTCACGCCTTTCAGGACAAGTGGGGTGTGACAGAAGAGATGCTCGCGGAATATGTCGAAAAGCCGTCTGCAAGCTGGGTGGCGGCAGACATGATTGAGCTAAAAGGCGTTTACAATGCGTTGAAGGAAGGCCGCGAAAAGGTATCAGTGATATTCGCGCCGAAAGATACGGCTGATCCTGTACCCACTTCGCAAGCTTCAACACCGACCGCGCAAGCTCCTGAAAATGAATCCGCCTCGACTACGAATAGCGGCGGCGAATTGCCTCTTAGCGATTCCCAACTGAGTCGTGAGGACATGATCAACGAGATCGGCAAGACAATGAAGGATCTCGGTATCACAGCTGGGCTTCAGCGCAATCAAGCGGCTGGCCGTTGGACAAATGACGAGGCCACAAGTATTGCAGACCTCTTCAAAGCCCCTGACGACGTTATCAAGGCTGCGCTTGGTCGTGCCCGCGATGAACTGCGTCAGAAGCAGGACAATGAGTAGAATGCCGTCCGCAGCGGAACTATAGACCGCTATACAAAAAGCCGTAGGCTCGAATCGGAGCGCAAAGAATGCCGGTTGACTCCCTCGCAGACGGATAGAACAAGTAAGTCTGCGGCAGATTGCCAGAAGCGTAGTGCGGTGCGGGGAGAGTCATCACCAATGCAACGGGTGCAAATCCGATTCGGCCACAAACGCCAACGCTGACCACGCTCTGTCATATAGACGGATCCGGAGGTTGCACCCAGGTCAGCGTTGGCTACAAATATAGCCCGTGACGGCACCCACGGGCGGAGTGAAAGCCGTTGAACTATTCAGCAATTCTTAATAGTTCGCGGCGAACTCTACCCTCGGCAAAACACGCCATAGCGCAATCTCTAACATTTCAGTATACGGAAGGCTATAACATGAGCGAGAAGAAGTATGCACACATTACAGTCACACCTTTCAATGAAGTTGACGGCAAGATTGTCTATGGCGTGCATTCAAACAAAGGTGACAGCTTGCTTGGATTGATCGAGTTCTATCCGCGCTGGAAAACTTACACATTTGCGCCAGAAGAAGACGCTGTTTTTGACGCAACTTGTCTGTCGTACATCATTGATTTCATGGTTAACCATGCTGGCAAGCAATGACCAAACACGAAGCTATCACTCAACTCGTGCCACAGTCGAGCAACGCGGCAAGCGAAGCCCTGTTGTGGCTTGCCGTCACAGCAGTGGCCGCATTCGCAATCTATTTCTGCTTCGGTTATGCGATTTGCTGGATAGAAGATAAGATGCTGAAGCACCGAATCAAGCGTGAGGCTCTGTAATGTGGCCAGAGCGAACAAGTCCCGGACGAATCGAAGTTGACGACCACTCAATTAGTTTGGCAGTTTCATCACTGACACAACGGTTGTATCATGCGGTCGAAAAGCATGGGCGCGGTGCCTTTCTGAATGACCATGAGATTATTGGACGTGTCCGCGCTGAACTTCGTGAGGTTGAGCGTGAATCAGATTTAGGAAATCTTACGAACGTCATTGAGGAGCTGCTCGACATCGCTGCAGTTTGTGTATTTGCAAAAGCCGGCGAGATTGCCGTTCAAAAGGGCGGTGAAACATATATAGAGTTTTTGGAGCGGCGTCACAGCGAGATGCAAGCTGAATCGACAAAGTCGGTCTTGAGTTATCGAGAGCAGGTATCGAAGCTGAGTAATAACCTTGCGCAGCTACAACATGAGCTCGCACTGCTGCGCTGCACGGAGAAACCGTGATTACGGTAGTTAGACATCCCTACACCTTGTATGACGCTAAACGCAAAGGCAAGGTCGGCTTCTACGTCGGACGCGGGAAATCTGCGGCTGCGGAAACTTGCACGCTTGGCAACCCGTTTCGTGGCCCGAACCGTGAACGCGCAATTCACTACTACCGCTACTGGCTGGAGCACTCGCTTCAGATGGACGAAAAGGTGCAGCGTGTGTTTGAGCAAATCCTGAACACGGCGCGCACGCATGACGTGGTACTTATTTGCCATTGCGCACCTTTGGCCTGTCATGCAGACGTGATTAAAGAAATGATCGAGGAGCAACTGTGACGAAGCCCATGCCACTCGTTGATCGCGCACCGGATAGTGACGCGCAGAAGACCGTGAAGATTCGTGCGGCGTTGTTCTATTACGCGGCGCGGAATTACAGGCCACTAATCGTGATTGACGAATGTCAAATGGGGTCGTGCTTGACGGACGTGTATTTTCTGAATGCCAACGGCATGGGAATAGACTGCGAAATCAAGGTCAGCATCAGCGACCTCCGCGCAGAAATCAAGAAGAGCAAGCACCGCCATTGGCAGAATGCTCGAAGGCAAGCCGATGGCTCGGTCGCTAACTACTTTGTATTCTGCATTCCCCATGAACTGCTTGACAAGGCTCGACCGATTATTGAAGAAAACTGGCCGTTCGCGGGAATCCTGACTTTACGCGGTGATGGGAATCTTAGCGTTGCGCGAAAGATGAGGCGTATCCACGCCCTGCCAGTTCCGGAAGGTCGGCGCAAGCAATTCGCGCTCTGGCAGGCCCGTAGATACACGTGGTACATGCACAGGCGGCTAACGTGGATTAGCAGGCAGAAGAAACGGTTCGGCGAAGTCCATTTCGACTAATGACTTCGATCGGTGAGCATATCTTGCGTTATCTGGAGTCACGTGACAGCAGTGAGCCACTTTCGCGCGAGCAGATTCAGGAGCTGCTCTTCGAGCAGTTGCAGAAGAAGATTCACGTCCGGGACATCCAGGACGAGATTCAGATTCTCAACGCCGAGCTGAAGCAGCAGGGGCGGCTTGTCGTTTCCGGACCTGGGCGCCGTGGCTATTGGATTCCTCGGGCTTCCGAGCGTGATATTCAGTTGCTTGAACATGCTGCGAACAAGATGAAAGCGCACGCTGAGGCTGAAGCAGAACGTGCAAAGGATATGCTTAACCACCTTTGGGATTTGGAACAACAAATGAAGCAACCGGTGTTTGATTCACGCGGTCAAGCACAGATGTTCGCGCAGGTATGACCGACCCTGTACTCGATTACATCAGAGCGAAGGGACGCGCGAACTACGTGGATATGCTCGCGGATTTGCGGATGACAAGCGCCGACCTCTATGCAAGACTGAATACTCTGATTACTCTCAACTTAATAGATGTTCATTTAATGCCTCATTCTGCTCGCGAATTCACCATAGCAACACCTAAGCCTAAGAATGCCACGTCAAAAAAGTCTTACAGATAAGCAATTGAAAGCCCTGATATTCGTGGGAAGATACATTGCTGATCACGGATACAGCCCTACCACACGCGAAATCGGTGCCGCCATTGGTACGAGCTCCACTAACGGCGTGACGTACATTGTTGAAGCTCTGAAAGACCAGGGCCTACTTACCCGCACTTACCATGTTGGCCGGACAATACGATTGACTGAAGACGGACTCAAGACATTCCACGCCGCGGCGAATCAATGAAGGTGCTTGCGCTTGACATCGGAAAGCGCGGGGCGTTCGCGCGCAACTACGGGAACAGGCCAAGACTAGGCCTGATTGATTGCACGCGCAATGCCAAAGATAGACCGGGCATCAGTCTAATGAAACTCCATCGCGCTCTCGAAGCCCAACCTGTACCAGACTTGATTGTGCATGAGGTGCTGATTGGCACAGGTAAGGGCAAGCGGTTGCTGCATGGTTTCGGCGCAGTGGTTGAACTTTACGCGACCAGACACTTCATTCCCGTTCAAATGGTTCCTGCTGCCACATTGAAGAAGTGGGCGACCGGATACGGAAGGGCTGACAAGACCGATATGATGAATCGCTCCGGCGAACTGATGGACGATAATCTGTCTGATGCGCTGTTGCTCTTGGAATACACAACAGCGCATTATGATACACCTCAAACCCACGGAAGGAAACAGAAATGACAAAGAGAAAGAAAAAAGACGAATCTGAAGGCAAGGTGCTCGGTGCTTGCGAATATGAAGCAGGCGGCAGTGAGTGCGATCGCAAAGCCGTTGTCGAAGTCAACGGCTGGGCGCTCTGTGGTTATCACAAGAAGTACGGACCTACACTTGACGTTCGCGGCCAGAAGTCCGCTGACTCGCCAGAGAATCTGGACAAGATTGAGCAGCATAACCAGGGCGTGACCGACCGCAATAACGGTGTTGCGGCTCAGGCTGCCTTCACGCCATACAGTGTTTATGCCGACCTGTGTGAGCTGACAGACCGCGTTGAGAAGAACATGAAGCGTGTTCCGAAGGGTCGGCAGGTGGCGGCGTACCTGAACAGCGCGCGTTTGTTATTGCTGGATGAAATGAGCAGCGTCGCCGGTGACGTGGATCCCAATCAGGTTCAGTTGCCGCTTGGCAGCGCCGCGGCGGATGAGCCGGATCCTGAAGTTGACGGTGACGACCAATGAGCGAACTCAAAGTAATAACACAGGCGCAGTTGCTTACCACGACGCGGGACTTGCGCGACCGCGTGGAAATATCACTGCACAAGCTGGGCCCGGGTGCCAAATCTATTCAGACGAATCTGAACAATATCGTTGCCACCTTGTCTGTCCAGAATGCGCATCCCGTTGATGACAAGCAGCCTGACCTGTTTGGTGTTGAACGTGTCGGTCTACCGAAAGCGCGAGTTCCTCGGCTGACAAACAAAGGAACCACATTGCCAAGAATTTCGCGGTCCACGAACAGCGGCACAGGCCTGAAGGTTTCTCGCAGCGATGATGTCATGCGTGAACGCGGGCTGCGCAAGTTGCTCACAGGATCATCTGCACGTCAATCTTGCTGGGCTAACCTGAAGACGGGTGCGACACTGGCTGAACTCGAAGAGGCGTGGATTGACAGCCTTGAAGGTGTAGATTCGCCGTTCAAGGCGAACGGTTGTGCTACGTTCTGTTTCAAGACCTATGAACGTGCAATCTGGTGGGATAAGGAAACTCCTTCCGGCACGGCTGATATTCGCGGGAAACTGCTGCTGCAGACTATTGCCAAGGTGCTGAACATTCCGCTTATGACACCGGCGCAGAAGCGGGCGAAAGCACCGGAACTCACGGCGAAAGAGCGCAAGTCCATTGACAGAATCACAACGGCTGTTAACTGCTCGAAGTGCAATGTCGCACGTCAGAAGAGCGAAATGAAGCGCACGCCTGGCCACCGATACATCTGCAAGGATTGTGCGAAGAAGGCTGACAAGAAGGATTGGGGCGACTACGTGCAGGGCAAAGGCAAACACAAACCGCCATCAGCGATAAAGGCGGCAAATAAGGCACCTAAGAAAGTAGCCAAGCGTATCAAACCGCAGGCCGCTTTCATGGCACCCATGCAAGCGTCTTCTGAGTTAGCCGCTATTGTCGGAACCAAGCCTCAACCGCGAACCGACGTCACCAAGAAAGTCTGGGACTACATCAAGAAGCACGGCCTCCAGGACAAGAAGAACAAGCGAAACATCAACGTTGACGAAGCGCTTGGAAAAGTGTTTGCGAATAAGAAAGGCGTGGTACCGAAGCAGGTTTCGATGTTTGAAATGACGAAGCTCGTGACTAGGCACTTGACGCCGGTGAAACAATGATCGGGGAACTTTTCATGCTCGGAAAGAGCGTCAATATGTTTCCGATTGAAATCTCTGTTCAGGATTTCATGTCCACGCACTCACTGATTATCGGGCAAACACGATCCGGCAAGAGTCATTTGACACGTCTGTTGATTGAGCAGACCCATGGCAAATGTTCACAATTCGTGTTTGACCGCGAAGGCGAATACGTGACACTGCGTGAACGCTTTGACTTCGTGGTAATCGGTGAAGGCTGGGACTTCAAGGCCAGCCCCGCCATCGCTGCGGAGCTTGCTGTTCGATTGCTTAGGCTTGGCGCGTCAGCCATCATTGACCTGTCCAGCATGAAGCACAAGGATGACCTCGAATTTGTGCGCGGGTTCGTTGACGGTCTAATGTCGCTGAAACTGGACGAACAGCGTGAAGCCATGCTGGTCTTCGATGAAGTGCATCTGCTGGCACCGGAGGGCAAGGAAACGGCCTGCGGCAATGAAATAATGAACATTGCCAAGCGCGGTCTGAAGCGGGGCATGTTCGCCGTCTTCACGACTCAGCGTCTGCCGGAGGTTGCGAAAGGAGTCGTGCTTCAATCGAATAACTATTTCAGCGGCCGAGTCGTGGATATTGATGCAGCTCGAACCGCTGGTCGCCTGAGATTGAACAAGTCTCAGGTAAATATGCTGCAGTCACTTCACCGGGGCGAGTTCTTTGTCGCCGGTCCGGCCATTCAGGGCGCGGATAATGCGCTGCTTGTGACGATCAATGACACGATTACACACGCTCCGAACCGGCGCAACTGGAAAGACTTCCGGCTCGCGCCGGCAAAGGGCGCGGTGCTGGCCGCTCTCGGTGAGCTGAAGGACGTCGAGCAAGAAGTCAAAGAGAAGGCGCAGACCATCGAACAACTGCGCACGCGGATCAGGGAGCTTGAACAGCGTCCGAATGTTGACACCGCAGAAATGACGCGGCTCAGGACCGAGAATGCTGAACTGCACCTTGACTTGCGCAAAGCAAACCTGTGGATTGAACGACTGATTGAAGGCATGCGTAATGCACGATCAGACTTGCAAGAGTTCATTTCCGAGTATGAATCTGGCGGTCCGGAAGACGAGCAAGAGTCGTTGAGTGTAGTCTCCAGTGGCAACCTGGATGTTGCGGGAGTCAAGAAATTTACGTCTGCGGTGGCAAGTGGCGTCGGTAAGAAGCGGGAGCGTATCAACGGCGTGCATTTGCCGACCGCTGCTGAGCGCATGTTGGCATACGCGGCAAGTCGTTATCCGCATTCGGTGACTCGCGGTGCCATGGTTGCCTACGCACGGATTAGCTCGAAGTCCAGTAATGTCGGCAAGTTTCTGAAGCTCCTGACAGAAGGTGGTTACTTAGAGCTAAAAGCCTACGGATATGCCGCGACAGAACTCGGATGCAAAATTCTGCCTGACCATGAACCGCTCCCCGACGACCCCGACTCGAAGCTCCAAGCATGGAAGAAACGACTTGCGCCCGGCGCGGTCCGAATGCTGGATGCCATTCACAAGCATCGCAAACTTGACCGCGAACGCGTCCTGGACATTGCTGACGTGTCGCCCACGTCGAGCAATGCAGGCAAATTCTTCAAGCAGCTTCAGGAATACGGACTAATTGTGATCGAAGACGGATACTGTCAGATGCACAAGGACTACCGATG
This sequence comes from bacterium, assembly GCA_013360195.1. Lineage (NCBI taxonomy): Bacteria > bacterium. The sequence continues at coordinate 94,316 of JABWCQ010000015.1, read as the reverse complement.
ACCATACCGCGCATTGAGTTCTACATGCACCTTGAGGCACTTGGCTACGATCGATTAGCTGAAGGCCGGGTTGAGTGTTACAATTCGGACGGCGCCGGAATCATCCTCCCTGCCACGAGCGGGCTAATTGGTTTCCAGTCGCAGGCAAATCTCTGGACGCCTGGCAAAGGGCCAATACCGCCGCATGACAAGTGGACGGTTTCCACAACGCCGGAAGTGCGGCCTGATAAGGGCATCGAAGGCGATTTCTTTCGGATTTATCCGGTCGAACTGATAAATCCGAACAATGCCGCAGACAAGCGTAGTGGCTTTGGAATCCATCGCGATGCGAACATCCCGGGTTCTGCCGGCTGCATCGTAATTGCTGATCGCCTGCACTTTGCGGAGTTCACGCGATTCATGCTCATACTTGCTGCGAAAAGTGTCAAGTCTCTGCCATTGGAGGTGAACTACCGGTGATTACGATCCTCAACCGCAGCCATCTCACGCACACGCGGAGCACGCCCGTCTGTAAGTCCTGTAACGTGCAGCTGCAGTTCAGTCAACCGAGCTACCTGTTGTTGGTTCATCTGACGGTGCCAGGAACAGTTTCCGTGCAGGAGCGCAAGTTTACAGTGCATGTCTGTCCGACCTGCAATAAAAAGAGTAACGAGAACTTGATCACCGCGCTATGGAAATGGGTGCTTGAGCACTATGACAATGAGTTCACCACGGATTACATGAGACTCATGATGAAGCAAGGACAACCGGAAAGGTAATCATGGCGCGCCCCAGACGTAATGGCATTGATCGATTTAACGTCGCCATTGACATACATGACAATCCGAAGTTCACGCTGTTTAAGCGAACTCTCGGCCTTTCTGAAGGTCTGGCTTATCTGCACCTCGTGAGGTTCATCCAGTATGTAGCTGCGAACCATGCATTTGAACCCGTGATCGATCCCGAAAGCGCGGAGATCATCGCTGATTACTGCTACTATCAAGGCCCCGGGACTACTCTGCTTCAGGCGCTTCAGAAGTCCGGTTTTCTAACTTCTGAATGGGAAGTCAAGGACTGGTTTATCCACCAACCGCTGGCCGAACTTATCCACAATAAACGGGTCGCCGGGGCAAAGGGTGGACAAAAGACCGCAGAGTCACATCAACCCACGAAAGATGAATCAGGTAAGTTCACCGGAAGCAAACCAGCCGAAACCACCAATGTGCTTCCGGTTTTAGATAATTCTGACGGAACCCAACTTCAGAATATAACTTCAGAATTAGATTATAACTTACCATCGAAGGCCTCCGACGCGCGCACGCGCGCGAGGCCGCCGAGTTTGAACGGAACTTGGAAACCACCACCGGAAATCGAACTTCTGGCAAAAGACCTGATCAAAGCCAGCGGAATCGGTGACAAGCAGGATCGCAAAGACATCGCGTGGGATGTTTTCCACGTTGTCCAGTCAGGCAACGAACAAGACGTACACACACTGATTTCCGAACTACGGCAAGGTGAACATTCAAACGCCGAGAACCTCACGGCCGTCATCAGAGCAAGACTCAAGAAATTCATCAACACTGACCGCGCACCAGCGCAAACTTAACCACGGAGACAATCATGTCCGACAAATCGAAAGACCCCAAATTCTCTCACGAAGCGTCCGAAGCCCTGCAGCAGTACATGGCCGAGGTCCACAACCCGCCGCTGGACTTCACGGATCCCAATGACATCGCGAAAGCCGCTGAAGACCTGCTGATTCTGGCTTCTGCTGAGCCACAGAAGGCCACAGTCGAATTAACCGAAGAAGAAGCCACCGCAAAGGCTGATGCCCAGCTCAAGCGCGATTTCTGCGGCATCCTGAAAGCCCTGCAGGAAGACACGCGCAGCGCTGGCGAAAAGCAAAACCTCATCAAGCATGCCCTGGCGCGCTTCTCCTGATCGCCGCTCTCACGCGGACAAAACCTATCACCGCGTGCTACGGCTGCTTCGTGACAACCCTTCCCGGGAGTTCGCTCCCGGGGAGGTTGCACGGATACTCGAGCCGAAGCTGGTGGACGATGATCTAAACAACTACCAAAAGCTTATCGGCAAGGCCCTACGCAAGTTTCTACAGCAGGGCATTGTCGAATGGAACGCCATCATGCGATATCGCAAGTACTGGATCGAACCACGGAATTTCGTTGCCGCAGATGAACGTCTAAAACTCTTCGAGGCCGCTGAACGCGGTGAACCAGAACGACCGGATAACGCCCCTGCAATCCTGCAAAAACCTCAGGAACAAGCAGTTAGAAATGTCAGTCAGCGACGTTGGTAATCAATCAACCACAGCAGTTTATTCTAAGTGACTGAAACGGAAGGATTAAATGAGTCTTGGCAAGCGCGAATCAACCGTGCGCTGGAGACTCTTGACTGGAGCAGGCCGCGGCTGGCGATGACACTGCACTGCTCTGAACGCACGATTTGGAATTGGCAGAACGGCAACTGCGAGCCGCATTGGAACGGCGAAAGCCGCGGCTTACTGGACGAACTTGAAACGCGACACAGAATCCGTGAACGGTACACCGAACGACTCAAGACTACAGGCCATAGCGGGCAACCAGCAGCTGCCGGAGCTTAGCGATCAGGAAGTGAAGTTCCTGCTCGCATATTGCGGAATCGAACCGAAAGCCCGTGGTCCGCGTTCCGCAGCGCAGGCCTACATGGCGCTGAATCCCAACGCCGCGCCGGTGTCGGCTCACGTATCGGGCAAGCAGATTCTCGCGCGATTAAAAGCCAAAGGGTTGCTGACGCTGATTCTCGAAATGCAGGGCGCAAGTATTTCGCATGCGACTGCCGTTCTGCTTCAGGGTCTGAAAGCTGAGTCGATCAAGCGCATCGAATACCCGGGCGGGATTTGGGACTACGCAGCCGCACCGGATCACCGCACACGACGCGATTTCGCGCGGATCCTGCTCGAACTGCATAACGTGCTGTCACCTGAAGGCGTAGCGGCCGGTGGCGATGCATTCCGCATGACGTTCGCGGAAGCGATAGCGCAACAGCGCGAACAAACAAGGAAAATTGAAAACGCAGACTTCACCGAAGTCAAATCCACGGAAGGAAAGAAATGAGCTGTGACCCCTGCAAACACGGCAACAACCCATTCAGTTGTCAAGAATGCTACGCGGAATTTAGAGCCGCTGAAAAAGCGAACAGAGGCCCACACGGACCGAAAGGTGTGACAATCATCGACCGCCGCGCAAGCCAGCAACCGGACGAGCCAAAGCGTAAAGAGAAAGCAATACGTGCAATGCTCATGTCAACTATGGCGGGAATGTCTATGTCAATTCTTGACTCAGAATCGAGAGTTGATCCAGCGCGGAGGCAGGCGATGCAAAAGCAGTATGACCGTGAGATGCAACCGTACCGTTCTAACCGCAAGCGCAAGAACAAAGCCGCACGTAAGGCGCGGAGGGCGAACAGATGAGTAACGCCGAACTGATTGCGGAACTGCGGGAATTTGCAGGGCCGATTGATTGTAGCCACAGCGCAGATATAAAGCGTGATGTTATCCTTATCCACCGTGCCGCCGACGCCCTCGAAGCGGCGGAGAAGGAACGGGAAGAGCTTAAAGAGCATCTTAGTATAACGCAAAAATGGCGTGACAAATATCAAGATTTCGCAGAATCACTCAAAAAAGACATCGCACGCCTCGAAGCCGAACTCAAGGAGGCGAAAGAGCGAGCGGAACAAGAGAAAGAAACAATACTAAAGTTCGCAGTAGAACAATGCAATTATTGTATCGGGCATCCGTCTGGATTATTTGCTCACTATACTGGTGAACGCATTGCAAGATACATTAAAAGCCGGATTGCAGACAAAATGTTGCTCGACGGATTTATTAAAGACACGAAGAAACTCAAAGCCCCCGAAGGAGGCAAGCATGAGTGACGTGCTTATAGTCATGTTTGGATTATCCATTCTTGCGGTGCTTTTTGCAGGTGCTCTTTCTGTAGTTCTATTTATTGTCGATGGAGTATTAAGCGTGGCGCGTTGGATTCAAAACATGAAACGCGCAATGCGATGAACCCCGATGACCTTCATGTCACGGCGCTCGAACTGCAATCTGAAGATGGTTTTCCATTTGGCGATGAATCGAAGCGATATGCGGTAACTGTGCGCTGCACCGATGCGGGTTTCAAGTCGTTACAGGACGCATGGGAATCACGCGAGCCGTTTTGCGTGACATTCGCCGGCACGAACTACGTCGGCACAATTCGCGGAAACGTCTTGGCTACTGAGATTTCAGAATCAACTTACACAATCGAAGCCAAGTTCACGCTCTTTGAGTAAGCGACCTGACATTCTCGTTTATCGTAACCAGCCGCTGAAAGAATGCGAGTGGCAATACCGTGACGATCCCGAGGCTTTCATTTGGGACATCCTGGGCGTTCGTGGGATGTTCAAGAAATCGCTGGAGTTCGTTTGGTCTGTCGCACAGAACCGAAAGACCGTGGCGCGGGGCTGTTACGGCTCAGCCAAGACGTTCTACCTCGCTTGCATTGCCCTGTGGTTTCTTTACACGCGGTACAATTCGCGCGTAATCACGACGGCGCCCACCATGCGGCAGGTTCGCGATCTTCTGTGGGCTGAAATTAATTCGCTGCACGGAAATGCAAAGATACTGCTCGGCGGGAAGCCGCTGCAGAACCGGCTTCAGCTTGGCCCCAAGTGGTTCGCCATTGGATTGCCTGCGTCACAGAAGAACGAATCAGCAATTCAAGGCTATCACGGAGAGAACGTGTTTGTTGCACTGGATGAAGCTTCGGGCATTCGTGGCGCAATTTTCGAACTGGCGGAACGACTCGCAGTAGGCGGCGATGACCGGATTGCTGCCATCGGGAACGCCATTGATCCACTCAGTCACTACGCGGGCCTGTTCAAAGCATCTGACTGGGCAAAGATTGTGATCACGGCCTTCGACACGCCGAACGTCGTTTACAGGAAGCAGATCATTCCGGGCATGGTAAGCCATGAGTGGGTAGAAGAAAAGCGCAAGAAATGGGGTGAGAATTCGCAGCTCTACCGTTCGCGTGTCCTGGCTGAATTCCCGATGTCTTCCGAGAATGCCATGATTCCGCTTTCATGGATTGAAGCGGCGATGAATCGCTACGAAGAGCTGATCGAAGAGGTGCGCGAAGCCGACCGCAAACTCTCCGAAGAGCAGGCCGTTGAAATCCTGGCTGAACGCTGGGCAGGACGCAAAGCCCTCGGCGTGGACGTCGCCGGCACCGGCGAAGATGACACCGTGCTCGCCCCCCGCATCGGCTCCTTGCACATGCCGCTTGAAACACATCATGGGTTGACAACTCAGGAAATCGCAGGCATGATCGTGATTCGGCACCGGCAGGGATTTGAAGCCGCTGCGGACGTGATCGGTATCGGTGCCGGTGTCGCTGAGGCGGCAGAAGCCCAGGGCGTGCCGGTTGTGAAGGTCGTAGGTTCAGAGCGCAGCGACAAGCAGGATGCCACAGGAAGTTTCGGATTCACGAATAAGCGCACAGAATTGTACTGGACGCAGCGCGAGTGCCTGTCTCCGGATTTGCCGATTGACGAGCGTCACATCTTACCGCGTGATGAGCTGCTCATGGAAGAGCTTGCGATTCCGACATACACGCACGTTGTCGGCGGAAAAATCAAGATGGAAAACAAGGACTCGGTGAAGGCAAGACTCGGCCGTTCGCCGGACAGAGCGGACAGCACTGTCAACTCGCTCGCCGTGGAAACCGGAGCATTCGCGTATTCAATCACGCGAAACGAACCCACGCAACCGGCAGCACATCAGGACTCGACACAATCAAAAAACCGCAGCCGAACAGGCAGGAGATGGTAACATGCAGATATTCGGGCTAAACATCACACGGAACAAATCACAGGCCGCGATTCACGTTAAGGAATCCGGCGTGTCGAACAAAGGCTGGATTCGGCTCGGCCAGAATCAGAAGTACGCGCTCCAGCGTGACATCACTCGCGAGATTCTGTACGACACGAATGACCGTGCTTACAAAGGCTGGCTGTACAATCCCTTTGTGAAACGTATTACCGAGACGTGGGTGAACTATGTCGTGGGTCTGGGTCTGGAGTTTAAGGCAAAGGACGAGCGTGTGCAAGCAGTGATTGATCAGTTCCTTGAGAACAACAAGATTCACGAGAAGATGAAAAAGCGCGCACGTGAAGCATTTCTCTTTGCTGAATTGTTCGCTGTCCCCGACGTCAACACGCTTACCGGCAATGTCAGGCTCGGATTCGCTGACCCCCTGAACATCTCAAACGTCGAGTTTGATCCATTCGATGGCGATACGCCGATTGCCATTGAAATCAAGACAGTCGAAGGCAAACACAGATTGCCGATTGTTAAGCCTGACAAATTTGGCCGTGCCGCTGATTTGGTACCTGAGTTCTACGGTGCAAAAAGGGCATACATCGGCAAAGAGCAACTCGTGACGATCGACAAGAAAGTCGGACGCGCGATCATCCTGCAGTACAACATGGTGATCGGCTCTTCACGCGGTGCGACCGAGCTGCTCCCGATCATCGACTGGTGCGCCGGTGCCGAAGACATTCTGTGGATTAACAAACAGCGTGTTGAAGATCAGAGCGCGGTTGTCGGCGTGATCGTGATCGACGGCGCAACACCAAAGCAGTTGAACGATTACCGGAATCCGGAGTCACCAAATTACATTCCGCCGCCGCGGCGATTCAACCCGAACGAAGAGACCAGTTGGGCTTACGCGAACGAGAAGATTAAGTTGAACTTCGTGTCTCCGGACATCAAGGCATCGGACATTGAGACAATCATGCGGACGTTCAAAAGCATCATCCAAATCGGCAGCGGCAATCCGCCTGTGGTTTTCGGTGAAGCAGACAATACGACATGGGCAGGCGCTAAGGAAACCACTCCTCCCTTCTTTCAGATGCTTGAATCCGCCCAGTTGCAATTTGTGGAGTTTTGGGAAGAGGTCGGCGGATTTGTGATTGACCAGAAGCGCATCTTCACGAATGAGCTCAATGAAGTGACGGACTTCGGTTTGTCTGTGACAGCGCCGTCCATCGCAGTCGATGACAAAAAGCTTCTTGTCGAAATTGCGCGTGGCCTAACCGACCTTGTGGCTGTCTGGAGTGTGAATAACTGGATTGACAGCACAGCCGCGGCAAAGCTCATTCAGTACATCGCCGTAGAAGCCGAACTGCCGCTTGAATCGATACTCGCGCCCGACCCGAACGCTAACGGCGGTGTCAAGGAATCATGGATGCAGACCGAACTGAAACGAATCAAGGAAATGAAGAATGAGCAAACAGCCAACGCTTAACGGTTTTCCAATTCAGCGGATGGCAGTCGCGCAATTAAAGCCCGCCGACTGGAATCCCCGCAAGATGCCGCACGCTGAACTTGAGAAGCTGCGGCGATCAGTTGAGACTTTCGGTATGCTTCAACCGATTATCTGGAATAAGCGCAGCAAGCGCGTGGTCGGCGGACACCAGCGCGTGAAGGTGCTGCTTGCCAATCATTGCGCAGAAACGGACGTCGTGGTTGTCGACCTTGACGACATACAGGAGAAGCAGTTAAACATCGCGTTGAACCGTATTCACGGTGACTGGGATGACAACCTGCTTCATGACCTTCTGAAGGATTTGCAGACTCACGGAGCAGACCTCGCGCTCACAGGCTTTGACGATGACGAGATTGCGGACATGTTCAAAGAGAATGCGAAAGACATCAAAGGTGAGATTGAACTCGGTCCGGAGTTGCTTGAAGAACACAACATCCTGATTCTGTATTTCGACAATGAAATGGATTGGCGCGCTGCGATTGAGACATTCGGACTGAAGAAAGTCACAGACCGCGTCGGCCAGGCCGCGCGAAAGCCTAACGGACAAGTCGGACGTTCAGGCCTGAACACCGTAATCGCCGGTGCCGACGTGTTACGCATGATTAACCGAGCGACGGCATGAAAATCCTGTGTCCATCATACCGACGCGCGGACAACGTGCTCACGCGCAAGTGGCTTAGCTCGGCTGTCCTTGTGGTTTGCGAAAGCGAGGCTGACGCTTACCGCCAAAACCAAGGTGGCGAGATTCTGGTCCTGCCGGAATCGAAAAAGGGCAACATCGCGCGAATCCGCAACTGGATCCTCGACACCGTTGACGATGATGAAATTGTCATGATCGACGATGACGTATGGGCGGTCGGCTTTCATGAACGGGGGCAACAGATTGCCGTGAACGAGTCACGATTCCTGGAATTCCTGAGAAAGGGTTTCGATACTGCACGTGAACTGAAGTGCTATCTATGGGGCGTGAACGTGCAGAGCGATCCGATGTTCTATCATGCGTGGAAACCCATTGCCTTCAATCTGCCTGTCCTGGGGCCGCTGACCTGTCACATTCGGAACCCGCTTCGATACGATATGTCGCTGGGCCTGAAAGAAGATTACGATTTCTTTCTGCAGCACTGCCTGAAATACCGACGAGTGCTGCGCTTCGACAAATGGTACTACATGGCGAAGCACATCGACAATGCGGGCGGATGCAATGCCTACCGCACATCGCAGGAAGAACGAGAGCAGGCTATGCGCCTGGTCCGGAAATGGGGCTCTTCAATCGTCCGGTACAATCCTGAGATTTCGATTAACCCGAAGCTGAAGGTGCCGTTTTGATAATCACGCAGGAGATCCGCGCGAAGTTGATCGCGGATTTGAAACAGAAACAGGCGGCGCTCGCTGGAACGTCGAACGAGAATGACAACATCGCCACGCTGGTCGGCGCGTTGCCGCTCATGCGGTTGATTATTGCATGGCCATTGATCAAGTTGAATGTGCCGAACGAACCGACCGAAGTGCCGGACGATTTGCCGGACAATCAGAAAATCTGGGCTGGTGTAGCATTGAATTTTGAAGAGGCCGCAATCGCCGCGCGAATTCCCATGACATACATCGAACTTCATGTCAGAGAAGCGCAGCTGCACTGCTGGGTATGGCCTGACGGCACGGTCGCTGAGAACGCGCTGAAGCTTGCGAAGACCACAATCGCTCGGCTCGCTAAGGGCGAGAAGAAAGGGAACTAATGGCTGTTACGAAGAAAGACGTCAGACAGTTCGAGGCAAAGATACGGGGCCTGCAAAGGAGCGCAAACTCGCTATCCAACGAAGCCCGGGCGCAGGTGCTTTCGAGCATTGAACAAAGCAGGCTCCGAGTCAAAGACCTGATTACGAATTACCCGAAGGAAGTCAAGGCATTGCCGGCCGGTGACGTTCCCAGGCTGTCGGCGCAAATTCAGTCGGAAGTCAATGCCGCGCTGAATCAGAGCATTGAAGCAATTCGCACGGCGCAACTCGGCGCTTATGACGCCGCGCTATCGGCTGGCTATGAGGTTGCTGAAGCTCTGGGTGTCACCGCCGCGGCCTTCGGGCCTACGGTTGATCTGCTGAGCATTTCCATGGATTACACGGCTGACCTTGTACGGTCTATCCCCGCCGATTTGATGCCGAAGGTCAACGGTGAACTCACACGGGCTGCGCTTGGCGGGAAATCGCCGTACGAAGCCATGCAGAGCATCGACGCGCTGATTGGTAAGGGCGGCATGGAAGGCGTCAGCTATCAAGCCGAACGAATTGTCAGAACCGAGGTGCAACGAATCTACAGCGTCACTCTGGATGCCCAAATACAGAGATTTGCCGCTATGGTGCCGGATGCCGCTCAGGTTATGAAAAAGAAATGGGTGAGCGGCGGCAATCGACCCGGCCGCAGACCACAGCATCAGGAAATGGACGGAGTGGTCGTTCCGTTCAATGAACCATTTGTAATGCCGGATGGGACAAAGCTCATGTACCCGCGCGATCCGGCAGGCCCACCGGAGCACACGATTTTCTGCGGTTGCCAATTTGAGCTCGTGATTGAAGATAGCGCGGAATTTGTGGCGAATGCGATTCTGAGTCTGTAATCTGCTTGCGGCATTCACGCAAGCGGTTTCGTAGAAAACCCTGCAACATTTCCGGAAACGTTGCAGGGTTTTTGTATTTGGTCGGTTGTAATCGCTCGGTGCTTTCCCGAACTTAGTTCCATGAGCAGGTTGAAACTCACACGCTCCCGCGACAGCCGCATTCTTGCCGCTGACAAATCTGGCAAAGTCCTCGAAGTTATGACCATAAAGGTCGGACTCTCGAAGAACCGATCTCCGGAGGGTGTACCGTTCTTCTACAGCAAAGAGATGCTTCAGCAGCTCATGCCGCAGTTTGAAGGACTTCCGGCATATGTCTTTGAAAATCCCGATGGCTCAAAGGGGCATGTCCGTGACGAGTCGGACGACGCAAAACGTGCGACCGGATTTGTCAAGAACAAAGTCGGCGTGTATCGTAAGCCGCGCTGGGGAAAAGATTCTGAAGGCAATGAAGGCATTATCTGTGACCTGCACTTGGTTGACGATGAGCTTGCCAAGCGAATCAAGAATGCCTGGGACAGCGGATTCAAAGACTTTGCTGAATTGTCAATCGACGGTGACGGTGCATATGAGCTGACACGCGTTGAAGGTATCGACGTGGCGAACGGTTTTATTGAGTCTGTTCATTCCTGCGATATTGTGGACAGCGCAGCTGCTGGCGGTAAAATTCTTCGCATCGCTGCATCAAATCAAAATAAGGGAAAGAGAATCATGAAAGGTCACGTTAAACGGCTGCTTATTCGCATTCTTGAAGCACGCGCCGCCGCGTCCAAGAGCGCAAAGACCGAAGCACGCCTCACGCGCTTTCTCGAAGCCGAAGGTGACGACGCGACGACTGTTGCCGCCGAAGTGCTGCAGGAGCAAAGCGATGAAATGGCCGGCGAAGTGAAGTGGCAGGACATTGCCAAGGAAGCGCTTACCGCGCTCGAATCCGGCAATACCGAAGCTGCGGCCGCTGCGCTGAAGAAGCTGCTCGACTATGAAACCGCGCAGGCGGCGCAGAAGAACACGGATACCAAGCCCAGCACCGAGCCGAAGAAAGAAGACGCCACTCCGAAGCCCGATTCTTCAGCGACCAACGGCGGCTCCGCCGTCAAGCCCGAAGACATCAACGCGCTGAAGGAAACCGTCGAAAACTTGCAGAAGACGCTTGCCGACGAGAAAGCCGTTGCGGAAATCGACGGCTCGAACCTGCCCGCGCCGGTGAAGGAAAAGCTGAAGGAGTCCGTGCGCGGTCGCGGCCTTGAGCTTATGAAAGTCAAGGAAGCAATCACCGCCGAAGCAAAAGCGCTTGAAGCCCTGGGCTACGGATCAAACAACGGGACGATCCGCAGCCTCAATGACGTCGGCGTGTCCGATGCTGTCCTTGCGCTCGACGGCTTCTTTGCAGGTCAAGATTTGCAGGACGACAAAAAGCGGACTGTCCGCCGCTTTTCTTCAATCAAGGAAGCCGCTTACAAGGGCTTCCGTGTTGACCGTGAACTCGTGGACAATGCTGACTTGTTCCTGGGACTGCTTGCGAGTCGCCAATACAACAGCGAATTGCGCAGGAATCCCCGCTTCAAAGAGTCGTTCACAACTGCGAGCTTCGATCAGGTGTTTGGCGATGCCATGCACCGCGCACTCATGCGCGAGTATATGCTTCCGGACTACCGCGACTTTGAAAAGATTTCTGTCTACGAAGAAGTGTCGGACTTCCGCGATCACAACTTCGTACGCCTCGGTTACTGGGGCGAATTGCCGACTGTAGACCCGGACGGCGGAAACTTCAACAACCTACCGGCACTCGGTGACGAGCAGGTTGCGCTGAACCTCGAAACGCGCGGCGGCTTGTTCAGCATTACGCGCAAGATGATCGTGAACGATGACATGAAGGCCATTCGCGTGCTGCCGATTCGGGCGGCGCGGGCGCTGAAGCTTCGTCCGTATCGCGCGGTCTTCGGTTTATTGGCCGGAAACAGCACGATTTACGACTCGGTTGCGTTGCTGCATTCGAATCACTCGAACTTGACGTCCGGTGCGCTGACTCCGACCACCATGAAAGACGTCCGGAAGAAAATGTACATGCAGCCTGCATACGGCTCGGATTCTACCAATCCCGAGCGTCTCATGGAATCGAACTGGCCGAAATGGCTGGTCATCCATCCGGACTACGAAGACATGGCGCTCGCGCTGTGCAAGGCTCAGAATACCGTTCAGGTTGCTCTTGCGGCTGGCGGTTACAACGCCGGTGACTTGTTGCCGAACGGCGGCGCTCCGAACGTGCACTCGCAGTATGGCATGGACTATATCCTGTACCCGGGATATTCCAACGCTGCTCACTGGCACGCGATTGCGGACCCGAAGAAGGTCGAAAGCATTGTGGTTGCCACGCTGCGCGGTCAAAGCGAACCTGACCTCATGCAGGAAGTCGCGGGCTCCGGCTCCAACTTCACGGCGGACAAGGTCAGTTACCGCGTGCGTTGGGATGTCGGCGTGAAGTGCGTCGACTACCGCGGCGTTGCCGGTTACTACGCTTAATTCACCCAATGAGGGCGGTGCAGGTGCTTCCTTCCGTGGTGCCTGCCCGCCTTCGGGTGACCAATCAATTCACAAATTCACTTAAGGAAATACTCGCATGAGCAAGACTCGATTTGGCGATATTCCGGGACCGATTCCCCATAGCTACGCGACGCCCGCGCTTGCCGCTGACGCCGCGACGATTGCGTTTCCGGTGTTTCGCGCGCCGGTTGCGTGTGTCGTGAAGAAGATCGAGTTCGTGCCGAACGCGGCCTTCACCGGCCACGACACGAACCGCAAGAACTTGAACATCATCTACAAGGGCGCGGACGGCTCCACCGGTGCCGCAGAAGTCGCAAACCTCGACCTCACTGCGACTCCCGCCGTGAACCTCGTGGCTTTCGATGCCAAGAACATTCCGCTGAACGCCACGTACGTCAATGGCGTGACCATGGCCGAAGGTGATGTCTTGGCGTTTGAAATCGAAGACGCGGGCACGAGCCCTGCATTCGGCCCCGGCGTTCTTTACATCGAGTGGTATCCTAGCTAATGGCTGCTCGCAAGCTTCAGGAGTTGTCGGACGCTCTGCGTTTGTTGATTGTGGACGCGGACAAATTCACGAACGTCGGACAGCATGACGAAGCGATAAAGCGAGCAGTTACTCGACTGTCACAGTTCAGGCCGAGGGTACGGATTCACGAAGTAACTGGTGACGGAACCGCTTTCCGATTTAACGCGCCGAGCGATTGGCAGGGTGGCTTCAGTTTCTTGAAAAAGGTGCTGTACCCTGTTGATACAGGCAGTCAGTCTTTAGCACCGGAAATCCCGATTGCAGAAGTTCAGATTCAGCTCCAGCCGGACGACACGTTCAAGATTCACTTTGTAACGCTCGTCCCTGCAAGCGGGTCAAAGGCTTGGCTGTATTATACAGTCGAGCACAGCGTGTCGAACGATGCCACGACTCTGAAGTCCGTTGATGACGAGGATTCTGTTATTTATTGGGCGGCGGCGGAATGCCTGCGTGTGATGGCCGCGAAGGTGAACGCCTCGAAGAACATTGAAGAGCTGGCGTCAATGACGAATCGTGAATCACGGGGATCGCAGTACCTGAAGCTCGCGAAGGAATATGAAGAGCGCAGCGGTTTGATGGACGGCGCGGCCTTGGCTTGGGGACCTATAAACCCCGGCACGTCAACGACCGAAAACTATCTAACACATTGAGCATGCCATGCCGAAAAAAGTAGTTAGCAAGCGATTAGCTACGGCGGTTGCGGTTAACGATTCTACACCGTTTGCAAGCGACTGGGAAAAGCCTTCGCTGAGCTCGCCGGTAGTCGCCGTGTTTTTGCTTGGCTCAACCTCCGGTAATATCACGATCTCCATTGTCGGAAAGTCAACGCCACCGGACGATACTTGGCCAGTAGTGAGTTTTGTTTCTTTGACTTCAAGGACACTGTCTTCGGGCGGCCGCTATTATCTCCAAATCAGCCCGTCAACGCATGTCAATTCCTCGACAGGCGGCGGCGTGATGTCAAATGTCAGAATAGAAGTGACCGCCGCGTCCGGCGCTACTACTACGATCGAAGGCGCTTACCTTGAGTATGAGGTTGACATTTAATGTACCGCTCCCGCAATAACTGGTCACTGTCGACGCTGATTGGAATTTATCAGCTTTCGGGCGGCACATCTGAACGCACGTCCGAGGTTTTGACCGTTGGCTTGTTTGACACATTTGCGGTACAGTTGGCGCATTCGGCGGAAGTCGGCAGTCCGAAAATGCGCGTTGAATTTGAAGGCTCCGCAGATGGAACAAACTTCTCAGTTGTCAAGAGACTCGATGACATTATTGCATCTACTGAAAAGCGAGTCGTACTTGAGCATCCCACAAAGCATATTCGTGTTAAGCTCACGATAACTTCGGGGACTTCTGTAGCTGTCACATATGTAACAGCCGAAGCTATCACGTAACATGGCAGACGGGCTGAAGTTCAGCTTTGAGTTCGACCAGAGCGCATTGAAGTCGGCGGCGGTCGCGAATCCAGATCGCGCCGCCGCTATTGTCTTAGAGGCCTTGAGAATCGCGGTTCGAACCGCAATTCAAGCGGAACTGCATCCGGCTGTGTTAGCTGACCTGAACAGAAAGATTGAAAAGCAGCCAACGGGAAATTTGGCGAATGCCTTTGGTTCCGAATTTGTCGAAGGCAAGGACATAGTCGAAGGAAAGCTCTTGAACGCCGCGAGCTATGGTTTGCCCGTAGAAGACGGTTCAAAGCCGCATTGGGCACCGCTTGAACCGCTTGTGCTTTGGGCACAGCGCAAGTTCGGTTATGATGAATTTACGGCTTATGACGTTGCAACCCGCGTTCGTTATTCGATTGCTCACCACGGAACCAAGGGAAAGCATTTCATGCGAGACGGATTTGAACAAGCCTTACCGAAGATTGAAGCGATATTCGATTCGATGCATGAAGCTGTTGTACAGAAGATTGCTCAAGGCTAATGACTAGGGATTATCAGGAAATTGCCGAGGCTATTGCCAGGCGGATGCGAGGAGTAGCTGAAATCGGGAATGTCCATATCGGACGCAAGCTTACCCAGAGTTCTGACGAGTTCAGAGCAATCCATTTCTATGAACCGCAGTCTCGCATTCATTCTTGGAGCATTGCGCGGGAAGGTTTCAGCGATGAACAGGTGGCAACCGGCCATCTACACGACGTCACTCATCGCTTTCGCATTCGCGGTTATTTGTCTCTGCTGAATGAAGTCAATAGCGATCTGCAATTCCAAAGGCTTGTGAGCGGCGTGGCCAACGCCTTGGATGACGACAGCGATCTCGATCAAGCCTGTGAGCTGGCGTTTCCCGTGCAGGCCGAAACAATCACTGAACGTGAGTTTTACGAAACCGTTTGCCATTACTGCGAGCTGACTTTGCAAGTTCGCGAGCACCATCAATCAGCTTAAGAAAGTGAGATAAATCATGAGTCCGGCTCCTGCACTTGGTGTTAATACGCTTGCGGCATTCCGTCTTGTCAGCCGTCAGAACAATCCCTATGCCACGGCATTTGGCGCGTCCAGCGCGATGCCGAAGCTGGGTGCATATGACAAGATTCCGCTGCTGAAGCACAGCCTGAAGGTAAACAGGGAATTTGAAAAGGATGAAACGCTGGACGGCATCGCCGGATATTCTCGCAATGACGGAATATCTGTCATGCCTGCCGGTTCACTCGATTGCAACGGCGCGTATCTTGGCCTTGACGCGCTGATTGCCGCGGCAATGGGTATTGAGAAGTTTCGCGGGTCTGCCGTCGAGAGTCCGGCATTTGGAGTCGCGGGCAATGGCGCGCCGGTTACGGGCACGACGGCTGCGGGAACGACCGGAACCGCGCTTGTGGCATCGGCCAGCGTGTTCGCCGCGTCCAACGTCGGTGACTGGGTGCGAATTCAGGAGCTGTCGACCACTCCGCACCTGTTTGACCAAGTACGAAAAATCACTGCGTACGCGAGCGGCACCTCTGTCACGATTGCGCCGTCATGGACGACGGGCGGTGGCTCTGACCCCGGGGCTGGCAAATCGTTCGCGGTCGCACGCGAATTCCTGCACACCTTCGAATGCTCGAAGAACATGCACGGTGAAAATCCGCAGGATATCATGAGCGGAGCTTGGGCTACGGGCATCGGCACCGGCAAGTACATCAATCGCCACGGAGTCCTTGTTACTTGGGACGGCTGGCAGCATGAAGAATGGCAGTTCTGTTTCGTCAAGAAAATGACGATCAAGCTGGATCCGAAGGGCGGCGTCTTGTTTGGTTTCGAGCTTGTACCGCTGTACCGTGACCTCACCAATGCCAATTCTCAAGACCGCTTGCTGTGGGAATACACGAACGGCAGTGGCGCTGTTCCCTTGGCGGGTTCGTCTTTCATGGTATATGAGCGCGTGCTCTTTCCGGACGCGGTATTCCGGCTCGGTGCGTTCAGCACGGGAACGCCGCTGGGTTCCGGCGACAATCTGGGTATCGCCGACTACGAACTTGTTGTTGAGAATCCGCTTGATGACGCTCAGCAGACCACGGAGACAGGTCTGTACCGCATTGAGCCCGCACGCAGCGGCAAGCGTGACATCTATGGTTCGTTTACCGTTGCGCGGTATGTCACGAATGCCCGTATCACGCAGTTCATGAATGAAACGAATCTCATGGCGTCGCTGAGCTTCACGGGATCGACAATCGCAACCGGAATCAGCAATGCGTTGACGCTTTGGATGCGGCGTTTGCGGCTTGAAACGCCGGATACGAGCATCCCCGGTCCAGGCGTTCGTCCGGAAAAGCACAGCTTCAGGCTTTTGCATTGTGATTCTGTGACCGGCAATCCCAATGGTATGCCGACGCCCACCAGCGGTAACGGCATTGAGAACGGCCCACTGATTATTCAGACTCGAAACCAGAATCCATTTAACGCCTTTATGGCACAGAATCAAGAATAAGGATTTACCATGAAACTCACGGCTGAAGAACTTCAGAAGTCAAATTCCGCGCTTGCGGAAGAACGCGCTGAGCTGTCGAATCGACTTGCAGAAATTCACGGCATTGTCGACGGTAATGCACCTGCCGAAAGCAAGGTCAAGGTCATTCAAGGGAAGTTCCACGAGTGGAATGCTCCGAAGGTTGACGCGCCCGCCGACACCGCGGCGAACGAATCACAACTGTAATCAAATCCACGGAAGAAAGCACGATGTCAAACGTAATTTCGCTTGTAAGTGAATCGCAGGTTCTGATATTCACTCCACTCCCCGGAGCGGAGGTGAAATACCGGCCAATCGGTCCTCGGCGTTATCAGGAAATTATCCGTGAATGCAGAATTGACGACCGTGGTCCTGCGCCGGTGGATAAGACACAGCTGTTGACTTTGTTGCGGGAAATCATTGCTGAGGACGGGCAGTTCAGAGACGTTGATGAGGAGGCCGCGACCAAGCGGTTGTACTCCCTGCTCATGGTCGGACAGCAAATCAGCAAGACTGATTGGCCTGAAGTCAAGAATCGCACGCTCTTATGGTCAATCCAGAGCTGGAGCGGTATCGGATACTCGAACACCGAAGGAACAGCACCGCTGAATTCCGATTCTGTTGCGGCGTTCGCGGAAACCGAGTTCGGCGACCAGCTCTTTGCGCTTGTCCTGAAGGACATCACTGCGCAGAAGATGAAGGCGCAGGGTATCGACCCTTTGCAACGCTCCGGCAGTACGTCGAGCTCAGCCTCGAATACGGCTGGGGATACTGCGAAAAATGCTTCAACGACCACGCGGAAAGTGACCGGCTCCCGCCGTGCCTCCGCCCCGACGAAGAAACTGGCAAAGCCAGCGGCATCTGCCACTTCACGCAAGAACCGCCGATAGAATTGTCTCCGGACGACCACAGGGCAATCAGCGTCTACTTTGAGGCTCTGCGATATTCCGGTCGTGATGAACTGCGATTGCCGAAGATCGACAAGCTGGAGCATGTGCTGTTATTGCGGGAATACCGGATGAACGGCGAAGAGCTTCAGAATCTGCTTGACCGCGTTTACATGATTCATGAGATGAACTACCAACACCAATTCGAACAATTGAACCGTGGGTAACGTACGCGAAAAAGAACTGGCGATTCTTCTTAAAGCAAAGGCAGACGTTGATGCTGCCTTTGCGTCATTGAAGGGTGAGCTTGCCGGTGCTGAGCAGGTGGCGAAAGACACGGCCGCTGCTGCTTCGCGTTCATGGGAAGACTCGGTTGCGAAGATTCGGAATGTCGCGGCCATTGGTTTCGCGGCTGTGGCCGGCAGCATCGGATTTGCCGCGCGTGAAGCCGCTCAGGGCGAATTGGGAATGTCAAATTTCCGTTCGGCCGTCAAGAATGCTGGTGGTGACGCTGACGCACTTTCGAATAAGCTGAATGACACGGCCATGCGTCTCCAGCGGCTCACGGGAATAGCTGACGATGAATACATAGACGCTGCTGCCCGCATGACCGACATTACGGGCGACGCTGCGGGTTCCATTGACAATCTTGGCCTTGTCGCTGACCTGGCGGTTGCGCGAAAAATTCCTCTGGCATCTGCTGCTGATGCTGTTGCGCGTGCCATGGAAGGCGAAATCGGCGCTCTCGCCCGAATCATGCCCGGGCTTGATGAGCAAGTTCGCGCTCTCGGTGAAAATGCGAAGCAGGCTGACATTGTTGCGGTTATCTTCGACCGATTGGCGCAATTTGAAGGCCGGGCGGCGGCTGCTGCTGATAACACGGCAGGTGCTGTCAATAAGCTCAAGCAGGAAATGGCGGCGGCTGTAGAGAATGCAGGCAATCCGTTTCTTGAGATTATCCGCACGACTGCCGAGCGCCTCACGCCGGTGGTTCAGAAAACCGGTGAATGGGCGGCGGAGCACCAGGGCGTTGTTGCGGCAATCGGTGCGGGCGCAATCGGCTTAACGGGATTCTTGACGGTCACGAGCAGTATTGCGCTGGTGATCCCGAAAGTCGTGACGGGCATGGCCATGCTGAAGACAGCGGCCATCGCGCTGGCGGCTTCGCCGTGGACGGTGGTCGCCACCGGAATCATTGCCGTTGCGGGCGTCGCGTGGCAGTTGTCGGATGCTATGACTGCCACGGCCAAGAGCGAAGGCAACCTGAAGAAAATCACCGAAGAGACGGGCGTATCGTACCAGTCTCTGCGAATTAAGCAGGAAGAGATTTTCGGAAAGTTCGCGGATTACCGTAGCGGCACCGATGCGCAGCGTGCGGCTTGGGATAACTACGTGTTGTCTTTGTACGCGGCGAAAGAACCGTTGGCAATGACAGAGCAGCAGGTTAACAAGAACAGCGCCGCGCACAAGGTAGCCGCAGAACAGGTCAGCATCAACGCCTCTGCTATTCGAGACCTGATGAATGCCGGACTTGAGTATCAGGAGGCCGCGGCTTTGGCTCGCGGCGCCGTCCTCCCTACTCAAGAAGTATCGACGACGTCGCCTGATGCTCATGAACAGGAGCTTGCGGATTATCGTGACCTCGTAGGCGCGAAAGGACAGATTTACATTCAGGGAATCGAACTGCAGGAGCAGGCGGATGAGCAGGCTCGAGCGCGCCGAATAGAAGCCTACGCTGCGGAGCAGGAGTTGTGGCGCGGGCACTTGGGAATACTCGGCGCGGGATTCGATACGTTCACGAATACGCTTGTGAACATCGAAATGACCGGCCGGCAGCGCAGAGATGCAATTGTTCGTGCTGGTGCTTCTTTCGCCATTCAGCTGCTGAGTCAGCAGGTTAAGCATGCTATTGCCTCTGATATCCTGATGACACAAAGCAAAGTCACGAGCACGGTTGCGGGCACGGCGGCCGTAACAGGCGCAGCGGCGACTGAGCAAGCGGCAACTGCTGCCACGAATCAAGGCTATCTGACACAGCTCGCGACCAAGATTTATTCTTGGTATGCGTCTTTTGGTCCTTTTGGCATTCCGGCTGCCGCCGCTACTGTTGCTGCGATTATCGCAGCTATTCGCGGGCTGCGGTTTGCCGAGGGCGGTGTTGTCCCCGGGTCTGGGTTTGGAGACAAAGTTCCGGCGATGCTGGAGCCAGGTGAATTTGTGGTCCGCAGGTCCGCAGCCCAACAGAATTACGGCGCATTGCAGGCAATGAACAGCGGTCGCTCTGTCGGCGGAAGCGTGACTGTCCCGATTGCCTTGTACATCGACGGACAGGGTCTGTCATTGGAAAAGCGGCTTGAGATTCGTGACCTCGTGGAAGAGATGCTTCCACGTGCGATAGAACGAGCCTTGGATGAACGCAGATTCAGCATGAGTTTCGCCGCATGACATTACAATACTCTGCAACGACCGTCACGCTGACGGGACGACTTGAACCGCGTCTGCCTCTGGACATTCAACCCGAGCGGCTGCAGAACATCGGTGAGTACGAAGACGGCACGCTTGAAGTCGATGACCGCGACGTGACGATCTGGGTTGCCACGTTCTACATTCGGGGCATGACACAGGCCCAGCTTGCGACTCTCCGGAACTTCTTTATCAACACCGTAAAAGGCTCGAAGCACGAGTTTACGCTTACGCCTGGCGCGAGTGTTGACCTCGGTGTAGGAAACGGCACAGCCGTCACGGCACGATTGATTGGCAAACTCCCGCCGCACCGCCTGTATGCGAATACCCTGTACGAGCAGAAGTTCACCGTGCGCTATCGCTCCACCGGCACGGGTGCGCCGTCATGAGCAAGGTGTTGTCAGCAAACATTAGCGCAGGCCTTGCCGCAAACTCCCGCGCAACGCAGTATCTGGTCGAGATTGAAAGCGCGTCCGCGCTTTACCGCTGGGCGACTTTCCCTTGCGATTCCACCAATGTAGCCGGCTGGACGGGGCCGAGTTTTGAGTCGAAGATTGCCAAACGGGGATTAGGAAAAATCCGGCGTGCGATCGACATCAGCGAGGGCGGAAACGTAGCGCAGGTGCAAAAGTGGAGTGTCAAGATTCTGAACCAGGGTTTGATTTCAGATTCATTGGCGGCTGAGGAATTTATCGGACGGCGCGCGGAAATTCGGCTGATATTCACCGACCAAACGGCACCTTCATGGATGAACGCTTTGCCGGTTGCACCTTCCGGATTTGTAGAGGACGTGAACTGGGATGAAGATGCAGTGATTTTCTATTGTGTGGACGGCTGGATGAAACGCCATCGCATGCTGCCAAAGCGACTGATGACGCGGGCAGAACACCCGGACATACCAAAGGCCAATGAGAACAAGCCTTATCCGATTCTCATTGGCGACTGGCTTGAGAATTCCGGAAACGGATTGAACAAGTCCGGTATTGCGAGCAACCTGTCGCCTGGATCAAGTTCCATCGTGCATCATGACTATTTCAAAGGCTACTTGACAAAAGGCCTTAAGTACAGTGACGTTGGCACCGGTAGCGGGAGACCGTATGCCGTCTATTGCGGACATGATATGAATTCCCGCAGTTATCCGACTCCGGACGGAAAGCTCACCCGATGGATTGACGAGCGTAAGATTTACTCATTGACGAACGTTCGGCACACGCAGGCGGCATTTGGTTCGGTTGTCTCCGGAGCTACTGCAGACGAAGTTTTCAAGGCCTCAAATTCCCTGTTCAGGACGGTTCACCTTGTTCCGGTTGTCGATACTGTTGCAACAAGCGGGGCGACAGACCCGGACTTCGCGGTCGACGAGGACGACACAAATTACACGGTCCTTGATGCAAATGGCGAAGTTGCGTCATATGAAATACTTGCGACCATCGGCGATACAGGCAAGGCTGCGTCAAACGTAGATTGGAAGTTCCGGATTGATGCTGTTAGCCGTGTTGACGACAAGGTTCAGTATCGCATATCCAAAGACAACTCCGTTCACATTACGTGGACAGATGTTCCGGCGTATGGTTCGTTTGTGACCATTGACATCGCTACCGCTGCCTCACCGGCATTAGGCTCTGAAAACGGCTCGTATGCAGGGTATCAAATTGAGTTCAAGTACGTGGACGTCGGCGGCCATGATGCCGGTTGTTCGTTTCGCATCAAATCCGTGTACGTTCACATTGATGAGCCGGATGACGAAGAACTTGTTGAAATCATGCAGACCGGCAAAGGCAGGGAGTTCGGCCCATGGATTGACTCTCCTGACCATTCGAACGCATTCAACTCCGGCGACCTCATTCAGAACCCCGCGTATGTTATTGAGTCATTGTTGACAGATGAACTTGGGTTAGCGGTCAAGCAGCACGGCGGAGCCATTCAGTTCCAAGACGCTGCGATTTCAACGCCGTTTTTTCAGGTCGCACATCATTCGAGCCTCGCCTTGGATTCCGTGGTATCTATCGAATGCTGGGTGAAGTTCATTTCATTCGTTGCCGCAGGCGAGAATTTCATTGTGGCAAAGATTGACGCGGGCGGTGATATTTCACCGTATGCGCTGTCAGTTTCCACCGGTGGCAAAATCAGATTCTGGCGCGGTGACGGAAGCACTTCAAATTATTTGGAATCCGCCGCCACGTTGTCAACAGGTGTCTGGTATCACATTGTTGCAACCGCCGCAGGCGGCTCAGGCGCTACTCGGTACATTCACATCAATGGTGCGTACGATAACGGCTCAAGCATTGTTCAGGCCGTAGCAGATTCGGGGAATGTATTGCGAATCGGATTGCGCGCGGGCGCGACCACGCGCACGAATATGATTCTTGACGAACTCAGGATTTGGGACAGGGTTATTTCGGAAGGCGAGGCAAAGCAGCTATACAACGGCGGTGCCGGTTATCCGAAACCGTATTTCCCCGGGAATACAAAGGCATGGTGGCGGTTTGACGATGCAGCACGGGAGCAATCTGACGGCAGCACTCCCAGCGGCGCGTTCAACGCGACAGATTATTCCGGAAACGGAAATACCGCATCTTCGAACAATCATTCGAACATGCGGTATGTTTCGGGAACGAGCGCTAAAGTTCCGTTCACTGAGTCGGAGATTCAGGAAACGGATTTATCCGTGGCTTATCCCGCAGCGGGATTTGATATTGTTGCGGCCAAGCGCAGTGCATGGAAATTTGCACGCGACTACCTTGACCAGCGCAATTCCATGGACATGATAAAGGAGCTGTGCAAGGAAGCGCATATCGCATTCTTCACGAATTATCTGGGCGAGGATACCGTTGCGCGCATTGACGCCGGTGAAGTTGCTGAAACCCCGCCGACGATTTCAAATTTCCGGCTTATAGGCGACCGCTCTTCGTTTGCTGTCAAGCGTGGAAACTTGAAGTACTGGTACAATGAGTTTGTGCTTCATTACAAAGTCAACGTTGTCACAGGTGAGCCGGAGGAAACGCTATACCTGACCAATCCGGATTCCGCCGCGTTCGATTCTGCTTATACGAATCTAAGCGCGGACGGCGAAGATTACTGGGATTTGTGCGCGGCGGCTTACAATTCAACGCTACAGGTCAACCGCTGGGAATACACTGCCAAGAACATTCGGGACGCGGCGACCGCTGAATTGCTGTTCAAAGCAGCCGTGACTCACTTATCGAGACGTCCGTACATTCCCTCCGGAAAGACCGGATTGGCAATGATTCAATATGAACCTCTGGACCTCGTGAAACTGTCTCATGATTTGCTTCCGGCGTCAATCAATAACAGCAGCCGGTTCAGACTTATTGAGCAAGAGCTCGACCCCAACATTAACGAAGTCACCAGCACATTCTTTGAAGTAGGAACACCATGACCCCTGAACAGAATTACGAGCAAATCATGACACTTCTCTGGTGGGTAATCGGCGTGCTGGTCCTGCTTGTCGCGGGCTTCGCCGGCGCATGGGCAACGTCAATCACGCGTTCATTGCATGAGCTAAAGGCCAGCGAGAAAGATAACGCCGACAGAATCATGAGCAAGATTGACGAGCTCTATAAGTCTGACTCCGCGACAAACGCAACCATTGCTGTTCACAATCAGAAAATCGTAAACCTCGAACGTGAAGTATTCAAAGGAAAACCACAATGAAGAAAATCTTCCAGTGGGTCTGGCAACGACTTGATGGTAAGAAGCTTTGGAGCACCATCTGCACAATCTTGGGCTATCAGCTCGCACAGCTGGTACAGATGTATCCTGACTGCTTGCCCATACCGCAGCAGATCCCGATTATCGGTGGCTGGTGTGTGCCCTGGGACTGGATCCTGCCGCTGCTTGCTACGTTGGGCATCGGTATCGGCGGCGGCCATAAAATCATTAAGCGTGTGCAGAAGAATGGCGCGCTGTTTATGCTGTTGACGTTTCTTCTTGTTACACCGGCAATCGCACAACCGTCCGTCCACTATTATATCGGCGAGCGAATTAACGTGCTGGAAGGCGTTAGACCTGGACTAACTCGTGAATTGATTACGAAGGCCGCTGCTGCCGGATGCGATGGCATTGTCGGCCTTGACCAGTGGAGCAAGAACGGAGACCCGCGCGCGGACGCCCGATGGCGCGATTCGATGCACGTCATGTGCAGGCTCTGTGATTCGCTGGGACTTGAATTGCGGCCGCTGGTGTGGAATGGCTCGAAGTATCATTACGGCTATCCCGATTTCATTGAGACGACCGCGCCGGTCGGACTTGCAGAAACATTTTGGAAGGCCTACACCATTCTGCCCGGGCAACGCGAATTTCTATTCTTTGACTTGCCTGAACAGTTCACTCGCAGGCTATTTAATCTTGAAATCGAAGTTTCTGGCGCACCCGCGAACATCCAGTTTTTTCGTGACACTCCCGGACAGGAACTTGTTGCCAAATACACCGCGCAACCGGGACAACGCAGCCTCACGTTTCATTCGCTTGAGAATTCCACCGGCTGGTTCATTTACCTTTCGCCGTCCGGTTCCACACCGACTCGCATTTTCGTGCGCGGGTTATCGGAGCGCGCACCCACCGTGACGGAGGCTCCGGCTTATACGGGCGCGCAAGCGCAATACAGGTACTATGGCCATGACGGTCAAACAGGATTCTACCTTGCGCGAACCATGAATCCGGACTGTACCGCGGCGTTTTATGGGATCGCCATGCGGCAGTCGCTGTTATTCTGGCAGGAATTTCAGAATGAACCGGCGATAGCGGGCGTCTGGTTTTCGTTGGACGAAGTTGCGCTGCTCGGACAACATGAGTACGACCGTGCCCCGAACGCAGGGGAAGCGTTTGCGCAGCTTGTGGCGGATGCCGCGTGGTTCAACTATTCACTTTGGGGAAAAGAATCCTGGGGCTGGAACGACTGTCTTGGCGGGCACAACAGCACGACCTTCACGCGAGCATCATTCGGTATGGAAAATGAAGGCGTGACGGATGGCACGCCGTTTCTGGGCTTTGCATGGAATGAATCGCGACCAAACGCGCTGCGAGCGGAGCTTGCGCGATTTGACACGGGTTCCGTGGCTGCCGCAGTCTATCTTGGAACCAACAACATTGATTCGGCAGCGGTAGCGGTCCGCGACTACGAAGTTCAGCAAGTGATTCTATTCAACTGGCAGTATCAGACGTGGATTGACTCTCTCGCGGCGATTGTGCCGAAGTTCAAAAGGTAATGAAGCTTAAAGAATACAAGAATCACGCGGGCGGGCCATCTACGATGGTGTTCTTTTGTCCAGGTTGTCAATGTGACCACCCGTTTGATTTGTCTCGCTGGATATGGAACGGCTCAATGGACAAGCCGACATTCACACCATCACTACTTGTTAAAGGTGGGACTTATCGCAGACAAGACCATCCAATGCGCTGTCATTCGTTTGTGATTGACGGCATGATACAATTCTTAGGTGATTGCGAGCATGAACTTGCTGGACAGACGGTTGAACTTCCCGATTACAAAGAAACCTGAAAATGAACGATAATAAACAAGCAACCGAATCACGGTAGCTTAGAACAAAACCGAAAGGACGATGAAAATGAAAATCCCATTTGGATTGCTTGAACCCCTGATCATTGCGGCATTGCCCGCGATTGTCAATGGTCTGACCGGTGAGATTCCGGCAGAGCATCAGGAAAAGAAGCAGATGGCGTATCTGGCTGTCGCGTGCGGCGGCACCGAAGTCAAGAAATACGTTGAAACCGCCACGGAAACCCGCATTGACGACGCCGCGTGGGCGAAGTTCACCGCCGACGCTCAGGCTGACATGGAAGCCGCAGGCTGTCCGAATCTCTTTGCTGAGGCCGACAAGTACATTCAGCTCGAGTCGCTGTAACCAATTTGCCGATGTCAGCAAAATGGTAAGCCCCGCCATTTCTGGCGGGGCTTACGGTATTCTCGGCAACACTTTCCATGTTTACTCAACTTTATAGTTTCAAAACATCACGAATCTATTGCATTCGCATTTATATTGGTACTGGACTGCGATTTGCATTAACTACAGTTGCTTCCACTCCAAACATTGAACATCCAGAAGGCAAGGATTGGTTCTAAAACTGGAAGCTCAAAGAACGTGATCATCTTGGGGGGGTTGTACTCGAATCCTTGTCCTTCTGGACTTCAAGCTTAAAATTGTCAAAAAATGCTTCTACCGTAGAACAATTCCTGCTAATTCAACATCAATTATTGAACTTACAAGCTTTTTTAGCGGGGCCGACGGGACTCGAACCCGCGACCTCCGGCGTGACAGGCCAGCGTTCTAACCAACTGAACTACGACCCCGGCTAAAATGAAATCTGTCGAACTTCGTGGGCGATGAGGGATTCGAACCCCCGACATCCTGCGTGTAAAGCAGGCGCTCTGGACCAGCTGAGCTAATCGCCCCTGGCCGCCGGGCTTTCTGTCGGTGTCTTCTCCCGAGCCAAAATACCCCACGGAATAATCACACAGTAAGCAGCCGTCAAAATCAAGGGTGCCAACGTCAAGCTCATAAAGCCATCGTGAGGCGGTTGATTCATGAAGAAATAGCCGATCACAAGCAAAAGTACCCCTACGCCAAGAATCATGTAGTTCTTGCGCGTAAACGGCACAGAAAAGCGCGGGGCCTGGGTCTCACGACCCTTGCCAGTGGTCTTCTCAGACCCGCCTGACACAGGGGCTTTGCGTGGTGCGGCTATGACTGTCTCCTTGCGACTTTAGAACCCGAAAAATAACACATTCCGCCTTTCATGTCAAGTCTGTCCCCCGCCATTTGACCGCCTTCAAGGCGCCATATTTGTTGTTTTGACTATATTTAACAAAAGAGCCGGTGGGTTCCGGCTCTTTCTACTCCTCTTGGAAGTTGATCTATGCGATGTGCCGGAAACTCTGCAGAGTTTTCATGTAATTAGCCCGCTCGTAGGCTTCGGGGTCCCTAACCGACCTCTGACTCATCGATCCGCGCATGACGTCTATGGAGTCGTAACCGTGCTCCGTTCCCCACTCATCAATCTCTTCGGCTAACCGTCCCAGTCTGCGAACACCCCATTGAAACAATGCAGAACACATCATCACGACGTCTGCACCCGACATAATGAGTTTAATGGCGTCCTCCGGCGTATGCACTCCGGAAGTTGCCGCAAGATTACATTTCATGTGTCCATGTAATACAGCGAGCCAGCGAAGAGGCAGCCGAATATCCGCGGAGGTTGATAGATCCACTTTGGGCTGAACTTCGAGCTCTTCAACGTCAAGATCGGGTTGGTAGAAACGATTAAAGAGAACCAATGCGTCGGCACCGGCATCGTCGCAGCGCTTGGCCATGTTTGCCATTGCAGAGAAGTACGGGCTGAGCTTCATGGCGACTGGAATCTTCACTTCCTTCTTAACCGCGCGCAGAATGCTTAAATAATTCTCTTCGACTTCGGCACCCGAAATATTGAAATTAGTCGCAAGATAATAAACATTCAGTTCCAACGCGTCTGCACCGGCACTTTCCATCAAGCGGGCGTACTCCGCCCACGAACCGGGGGCGCGGCCATTCAGGCTGGCGATTATAGGAACTTCGCAGGCCTTCTTCGAATGTGAAATCAGTGTCAGATATTCTTCAGGCCCGACAAGAAACTTCTCGGGTTCAGGCAAATAGCTTGTGGCTTCTGCATAGCTTTCTCGTCCTTGCTGCATTGTATGCAGCATATGCATGGACTCCTGTTCGATTTGCTCTTCAAACAGTGACGGCAGGACTATCGCCGAGGCACCCGCATCTTCAAGCCTGCGGACACCATCGAGATTTTGCGCAAGCGGGGACGCTGATGACAGAACCGGATGTTTCAATGTCAATCCGAGGTATTTTGTCGTCAGTTTCATTTGCTCTCTCCTTCCGGTGACTTCGCCGTGTCAGCAACACCTGCGAGTTCCTGATACAATTCCCAACGATGCTTCACTTCGTTTTCGGCAAGCTGCATCAGGTGCTCCGCTTCAGCCGGATTACTGCGCGTCAGCATTTTGAATCTTGTTTCAGTGTAGGCCCAATCACGAACCTTTATTTTGGGCGGCTTGGAATCCAACTGAAGTGGCCGCTCACCTTCTGCAAGCCTGCGGGGATCAAACCTGAAGAGCGGCCAGGACGCGCTGTCCACAACCTTCTTCTGCTGCCCGAGTCCCTGCCCCATGTCAATGCCGTGAGCTATGCAATGAGAATAGGCAATGACGAGGGATGGTCCGTCATAGCTTTCCGCTTCCTGAATTGCCTTTAGTGTTTGCAGGTCATTTGAGCCGAGCGCGACTTGGGCAACATAAACGCTACCGTAGTTCATGGCCATCATCGCCAAATCCTTACGTGCAACCGGCTTCCCGCCGAACGCAAACTTCGCCACGGCACCAAGCGGTGTTGCCTTCGAACACTGTCCGCCTGTGTTTGAATAAACTCCTGTATCAAGTACAAGGACATTGATATTTCGACCCATTGAAAGCACGTGGTCGAGACCACCGTAACCAATGTCGTACGCCCACCCGTCACCGCCGACTATCCAGACTGTGTGTTTCACAAGTTTGTCTGCAAGCGAACCGAGTTGCCGCGCTTCAGGTGCCTTAACCTGAGACAGCTTGGACTTCAGTACCGACACACGCGCACGCTGCTCCTTTATCTCGCGCTCGGTATCCTGTTTTGCGGACAGAAGTTCATCGGCCAGAGTTCTGCCGACTGCGTCACGCAGCTGAGTAAGCAATTCGCGTGCATACTCAGTCTGTTTGTCAATCGTCACGCGAAAACCTAATCCAAACTCGGCATTGTCTTCAAAAAGCGAGTTTGCCCATGCAGGTCCGCGACCTTCCGCATTTATAGAGTATGGAGTCGTCGGCAGGTTCGCTCCGTAGATTGACGAGCAGCCTGTGGCGTTTGCAATCAGTAGACGGTCACCGAATAGCTGCGTCAGCAACTTGATGTAGGGAGTCTCACCGCAGCCTGAGCAAGCTCCACTGAACTCAAATAGCGGTTCGAGCAGTTGAGCGCCCTTAACCGTGTTGATTCGAATATCTTCCCGTGGAACTTGAGGAAGTTCAAGGAAATACTCCCAATTCCTGCGTTCCCTTTCGCGAACATCGGTCAGCGGCTCGAGATTGATTGCTTTGAGCTTCGGCTCACGCTTGTTCTTCGCAGGGCAAACCTCTATGCACAGCCCGCAACCCGTACAATCTTCGGGCGCAACCTGAAGAGTGTAAAGCAAGTTTTCGCCCGGCAAATCGGTGCCGCCGTATTTCATCGTCTTGAAGTCAGCGGGGCGGTGACCATTTACCATTTCGCCGGCTGTCACTTTGGAACGAATCGCCGCGTGCGGACAGACCATCACACACTTGTTGCATTGAATGCACCATTCCGTATCCCAAATCGGAACCTCCTGGGCAATAGCGCGTTTTTCCCAAATCGATGTAGAAAGCGGGAAAGTGCCGTCCGGTGGAAAGGCGGAAACGGGGAGAGAGTCACCTCTTCCTTCGATGATTGCAGCAAGCACATTCTTCACGAAGTCAGGCGCTTTATCAGACACTGTGTCCGGCCTTTTTCGAGTGGCTGTGGCTGTGCCCGGAACTTTGACCTCGCACAGGTTCGCAAGCGTGCGATCGACAGCGGCAAAATTCATTTGGACAATGTTTTCGCCCTTCTTTTCGTATGTTTTGCGAATCGTCTTCTTGATCGCGGCTATTGCTTCGTCACGAGGCAATACGCCGGAAATCGCAAAAAAGCACGTCTGCATAATCGTATTTATCAATCCACCCATGCCCGCTTCCGCGGCCACACGGTAAGCGTCAATGCAGAAGACATTAAGTTTCTTGTTCAAGATGTCGTTCTGCACTTCTCGCGGCAAAGTATCCCACACTTTGTCAGCGGGAATCGCTGTGTTGAGCAGGAACGTACCGCCGACCTTCGCATCGCTAAGCATGTCATACTTGTCAAGGAAACCGGGCTGGTGGCAGGCAACAAAGTTCGGGCTACTGACCAGATAGCTGGCACGGATTGGCCGAGGTCCGAACCGCAAATGGGACACAGTAATTGCACCGGACTTCTTGGAATCATACACAAAATAGCCCTGCGCAAAAAGGTCAGTCTCATCGCCGATGATCTTGATCGAATTCTTGTTCGCACCAACTGTGCCGTCAGCGCCAAGTCCGTAGAACCGCGCGCGAAAGACGTCATCGCCCTCCACAGAGAAAGCCGGATCGTATTTCAGGCTTGAATTGCTTACATCATCGTCTATGCCGACCGTGAAGTGATTCTTTGGTGATCCTGTTCTCAAATCGTCAAAGACCGCCTTTATCATCGCAGGTGTGAATTCCTTGGAAGAAAGACCATACCGACCTCCGACCACTCGCGGCCGAACAGTACTTGAGTCTTCGTATTGCCTTTCATTCAACGCGCAAACGACGTCCATGAACAAAGGTTCGCCTGTTGCGCCTGGCTCTTTTGTGCGGTCTAGAACGGATATCTGCTTGACGGTTTTCGGCAAAGCGTTCACAAAGTGAATCGCTGAAAACGGACGATAAAGACGCACCTTTACCATTCCAACTTTCTCGCCTTTGGCATTCAAACTGTCAATCGTATCATAGGCAGGATCCGTACCCGAGCCCATCAGTACGATTACCCGTTCAGCATCAGGTGCACCGTAATATTCGAACAGCTTATAAGGCCGACCAGTTCTTGCCGCAAACTCATCCATGACTCTTTGGACGATATCCGGACATGCCTTGTAATACGGCGCAGAGGCTTCGCGCGCCTGGAAGAATACATCAGGATTCTGGGCCGTTCCGCGAATCACAGGATGATTCGGCGAAAGGGCTCGGTCCCGATGGGCAAAGACTAATTCGTCACGAATCAGCGAACGAAGGTCCTCGTCGCTCAAAAGTTCAATCTTCTGCACTTCATGGCTGGTGCGGAATCCATCGAAGAAGTGCAGAAACGGAATGCGGCTCTCAAGGGTCGCCGCCATTGCAATCAACGCCTGGTCATGTGCTTCCTGAACATTCGCGGAAGCCAGCAAAGCCCAGCCTGTCGAGCGAACGGACATGACATCGGAATGATCACCGAAAATGGACAACGCGTGCGTGGCGATTGTACGGGCACTGACATGAAACGCAGTGCTCGTCAGTTCACCTGCAATCTTGTACATGTTCGGAATCATCAGAAGGAGACCCTGCGACGCTGTGAAGGTCGTGGTCAACGCTCCCGTCTGCAGCGATCCGTGGACTGCGCCCGCCGCACCGCCTTCACTCTGCATTTCGATGACCGTTGGTACGGTGCCCCAGATATTCTTCTTGCCGCGCGCCGACCATTCATCCGCCAATTCACCCATTGTGGATGAAGGAGTGATAGGGTAAATCGCGCAGACTTCGGATAAACGGTGAGCAACGTGAGCCGCAGCTTCGTTGCCGTCCACCGTCGCATATTGCTTACTCATGGAAACTATCTCGATTCATTGCACCGCGTGCATAGTGGCGCACGGCGACTTGGCTCAGTGGGCGATTAACTTGCTTTGGCAATACAGTCTACCGGGCAGACCTTGACGCACTGTGGTTCAGGATGGTGACCGACACATTCGACACAAGTATTCGGGTCGATGACAAAGATGTCC
This sequence comes from bacterium, assembly GCA_013360195.1. Lineage (NCBI taxonomy): Bacteria > bacterium. The sequence continues at coordinate 62,363 of JABWCQ010000015.1, read as the reverse complement.
GGTCCTTCCGTGATTGCCTTTGTCGGGCAAACGGGCTCGCAGGCTCCGCAGTTGATGCAGGTTTCGTCAATGTGAAGCGCCATGATGGACTCCTTCTTGAGTGTATTTAGTTGATTCTGTGATATTAAGGAAGCAGCGAGCCTGGTAAATTCAGACCGCTCAGGTACTCAGTTAACACGCGGGGGTATATTCCGAGCAACGCGATGGCAATTGTGGTCAGCAAAATTGCCAGCCGCGGGCCACCTTTGTCCAGCGGTGCGGCCTGGGCAGGGACGTCGCCGAAATAAGCGGCTTTGACGAGAAACAAATAATAGTACAGCGAAAGTACACTATTCAAGATCGCGATCGCCACAAACCAAATATGTCCACCTTCGGCCGCACTCGAAAACAGCAGCCATTTCCCGAAGAAGCCGGCAAGCGGAGGTACTCCTGCAAGGGAAAACAGCGACACAAGAAGTGCCATGGCTATCAGAGCATTTCGCTTGTACAGGCCCTGAAAGTCAGATAAGGTCGGATCCTCACCTTGTCTTTCCAGTTCAAGTACGACGGCAAAGACTACGAGGTTCATCAACAGATAGATCGCGGAATAGAATACTACGGCCACCGGAGCGCTGTCTCCAAAGCCGATCATGCCAAGCATTAAATAGCCGGCCTGCGCAATACTCGAATAGGCGAAAAGTCTCTTGACCGATTTCTGCCTGAATGCAACAAGGTTGCCAAACGTCATGGTGACAAGCGCGAGAATGCCGATTACGATTTCGAACTCCGGCATATAGGGCTTGACCATAGTGACTAATCTAAACAAAAATGCAATACCTGCAAGCTTGGAAACCGAAGCCAGAAACATCGCCACCGGAGAGGAAGCGGTCTCGTAAGCGTCGGGAGCCCAAGCATGAAAGGGAAATGCCGCAAGCTTGAACAGGAACGAGCTGAGGACCATGACCAGACCGGGCATCAACAGCGCGCTCGGGGTTGAAGTGCCTTTCAACATGTTCATTAGGTCGCCGAAATTCAAACTTCCCGTCGCGCCATAGATGTAAGAGACGCCGAACAAGCCAATAGCACTTGCTGTTGCGCCGATGATGATATACTTGATTGAACTCTCGATAGACTCTGTTCGGGCGCGGCGCATACCGACCATCGTATAAAGAGAGTATGAGAGCAGTTCCATCGACACATAAAGCACAAGAAAACTGTAGGCACTCGCCAGCAGCATCATACCTAGCCCGGCGGCAAAGAAGAGGAAGTAATATTCGCTTCGCTGCACCGAGGGTACTGAACGAAGGGGCCAGCCCAGCAGAGCATTCGCAAACAGGCCGGCCGCCATTAGAATTTTGAAGAACTGCGAATAGCTATCGAGCTTGTAGCTCTCTGAGAACAACAGGCCACTTTGACTCTGAGCCATTATTGCAGCCACAGTTACAACCGCGGAAAGCAGAAGAGTAATCCAGCGGGCCGTGCGATCTGAGACATTATTGCCAAGTGTGACAATAAACAATATCAATAATGCGCCAAGTGCCGCAAATTCAGGGAGCAATTGGAGAATCATTTGAAAAACTCCATTGCGTAAGGTGAAATCAGGTCGGACAACAATCTCGGTGCGACTCCAAACAGTATGATCAGGCCGGCAAGAATAACGCGCGCCGAACCACTGAAAACTCCGACATCATGTACTTTCGGAGTATGACCCGCTTCCGGGCCGAAGAAGACTCGTTGCAGCACGCGAAGCATGTAGAACGCCCCGAAGACAAGACTGGGAACTGCAATTAAGGTCAGAACAGGGAATCGCTCGTAACCGCCCAGGAAGATCATGAATTCAGCCGGAAAGCCCGCCAGTCCGGGAAGACCGACGCCTGCAAGGCCGGCAATAATGAAGCATGTCGCGACCCAAGGCGTTTTCCGCGCCAAACCGCCATATTCGTGTATGTTTCTCGAGTGGGTTTGCTCGTAGAAGAAGCCGACTGCCGAGAAGAAAAGTGCTGTCATAATGCCGTGTGAAAACATTTGATAGACGGCACCGGTAATTGCCAGCTCGTTGCCCGCAGCCAAACCGAACATCACAAGCCCCATATGAGACACTGATGAATATCCAATCATATACTTAAGATCAGTCTGCTGAGCTGCAACAAGCGCTCCGTACACGACACCACAGGCAGCCAAAACTGCGGCAACCGGTGCCCAATGGTCGGCACCCAGCGGAAACAGCTCAATACCATACCTAAGCACACCATATGCACCCAGTTTCATCAACACGCCTGCATGAAGCATGGATACTGCTGTCGGTGCAGCAACGTGACCGTCAGGAGACCAGTTGTGTAATGGAAAGACGGCCGCAAGCGTTCCAAAGCCAAGGAACATCAATGGATAAACAATGTTCTGAAATCCAGGCGAAAACCCGCCGCCGTCCCGCAATGCGAAGAAGTCAAACGACCTGACATCGCTTGTGAAGTACGTCATTATCAAGCCGACGAACACGAGACCGCTTCCTGCGAGGAGCATAATTGTCAACTTGAGCGCCGCGTATTCCCGGTTAGTTGATCCCCAAATGCCAATCAAAAGATACATCGGAAGAACGGCGATCTCAAAGAAGATGAAAAACAGCAGAAAGTCCATGCAGATGAAACTGCCGAACACTCCCGTCACAAGGAGAAGGAATAGAATGAAGTATTCCTTGACACGAAAGTCAATGCTGAAAGACGTTATGACGCCCGTCAGAAGGACTATGGCATTCAGGAGAACAAGAGTCGCCCCCACGCCGTCGACCGCCACATGATAGGTCGAATTCAGGCCCGGCATCCAGGGGTATTGCTCGATAAACTGGTAACCAGCTGCCGCCCTGTCGTACGCGAGGTACATCCATCCTGCAAAGAACATGGCAACGATGGACACGGCAAGCGAAAGGCCGCGCACCATACGGTCATTACCGTCCGGCACGAGGAATAGTAATACCACGCCAATTGCCGGGCAGAGCATGATAATTGAGAGAATCGGAAATTCCATATTTTCTTACCGACTCATCATGATTAATACGACCGCGGCAACGACCACAAACGACATGCCGAGGTAATGTTGCACCTCGCCGGTCTGTGCCTTCGCAAAGCCGCGAGCCAATGTCATACTGACAGTGCCAATGCCGTCCAAAGCGCCTTTGACGACATTGGTTTCCACTTTTTGGAGAAAGGCAGTAATTGGCAAATAGAAATTGTGAACGATAACCCGATAGGCTTCATCGAGATACCACTTCTCACGAAGCAACCGCGCGAGACCTGTCATCGTCGCAAGCGGATCAGACGAATTCCGCCAATAGAAAACTCTGGCCGAATAGTACGCGCCGGCAACAGCTATTGCCGTGGATACAATTGCGGTTATCAGGGCTGCATTACCATGTTCCGCTTCTGGGATTGCGAACCAGCTGTGGGATTTCCATAACCACACGTTCCCTGCAATAAGGGAAGCAAAAGCAAGAAATCCCAGAGGAAGCTTCATCCAACCTCCGACATGAAGTCCATGGCCGTGAATGTCTTTGTGACCCGGTTCGTGTTTAGTCTCTGCTGGGACCTTCAACAGCAGGTAGATGACTCGTGCCGTATAATACGCAGTAATAAACACACCTACTTGAGCCATTATGAACAGGATCCAGTCACCTTCTGCGAATAAATGCTCAAGTATGGCGTCTTTGCTGTAAAATCCTGCAAACGGAAAGAAGCCCATTAGCGCCATTGATCCTGCGAACAGCGCAATCATTGGTAACTTCAGCTTCGCGCCGCCCGCCCGGGCAATATCTGTGATTGAATTTGAGTGGGCGGCATGGATGAAAGCGCCCGCCGTCAAGAAGAGGAGTGCCTTGAAAAATGCGTGGGTGAACAGGTGCATCATCCCTGCCACGACCGCACCGGTTCCGATCCCGACTATCATGTAGCCAAGCTGGCTGATGGTTGAATAGGCGAAAACACGTTTGATATCGCTTTGAACGATTGCCACGGCGCCGCTCATTAAGGCAGTAATCATGGCAATAACGGCCAACCAATGCCAGGCTGAAATCGCGGCTTCGCTTCCAAGTACAAGCACAAAGCTCATTCGAGCAAGCAGATACACACCGGCGGCAACCATTGTCGCAGCATGAATGAGCGCACTGACAGGTGTCGGACCTTCCATTGCATCCGGCAGCCAGCCATACAATGGGAACTGTGCGCTCTTTCCAGCGACCGCAAGGAATAATGCAATCGAAATCCAGACTCCATAATCTGCGCCGCCAAATGAAGCTTGCCAACTTGCGCCCATTGAGTTTCCGGACATCACTCCAAAGTCTAGTGTGCCTAAACCTGTCCAGGCAAGCAATAGCGCCGCAAAGAACCCTAAGTCACCTAAACGGGTTACCACGAAAGCCTTGCGCGCCGCCGTTGCCGCAGACGGTAGATGATTCCAGAATCCGATCAGTAGATAGGAACCTAATCCCACGAGCTCCCAGCACATAAACGATTGCAAAAGATTTGGAGCAATCGTGAAACCCATCATTGCGAAACTGAAAAGCGATATGAATGCGAAGAACTTGCCTTGTCGTTCGTCATCTTCCATGTAAGACAGGGAGTACCACTGGACGAGCCACGAGATTATTGCGACGACGAAGAGCATCACGAGCGATAACGGGTCGAGCAGAAGTCCAATTGTGAACTTAGACGGATCATCAAACAACCACGACCAGGTCGCCTGAACTTTGAAATTCGGGTCGTCGACTCCCAGCAGCAGCAAACTTGCACTTACCAGGCTGACGGACGCGCCGAGCAATGAAATCAGCTTGGCGATCACCGGTTTTCGCAGGCCAAAAGCCGAAATCAAAGCGAACGCGATGATTGGTGAAAGTACGGTCGCGAGCCCAAGTTGAATTTGCATGGATTCATTCATTGTCATTACCCCCGTAAATGGTCAACGTTTTCAACATTTATCGAACGGTAGTGACGATACACCGCGAACACAATGGCCAAAAAGAGCGTAGCTTCCGCGGCAGCCAAACCTATCACAAAAAGTGTCATGATCTGTCCGGTAACCGTTCCCGGATACAGAAAATGATTGAATGCCATGAAATTGATACTTGCAGAGTTCAACATGAGCTCGATTGAAATCAAAAGACCGACCATGTTCCGCCGTTCCATTAATCCAAATGCGCCCAGAAGAAATAGAACTGCGGCAAGTATCAGGTAGGCAGAGAGTGACATTACTTGCTGTCCTCCCCAGTTACAGTTGCTTTATTTGCCGTTTTGTCTTCGGGCAAGTCGCGCGCCAGGACGATTGCTCCGATGATGGCGACGGTAAGGAGTATTGATATTACTTCAAACGGAAAGACAAAATCGTTTAGAAGCGCACGCCCGATCTCCGGGACTGTCGGCACAGGATAGGTTGCTCCATAGGTTTGCGGCAGTGACAAAACAGCACCTATGATAGGCACTGCGAAAATCAGCACCACGCCGACCGCGCCGACAACTTTCAAGGCGTTTCGATGCGGTCTCCGCAGGTAGAACGGCGGAGAGAGCATCAGAATGAAAATTATCGCTATGGCCGTCGCGCCGAGATAGACGAGAATTTGCACAACCGCAATCAATTCACCTGCGAGTGGAATGAACAATCCCGCAGTTCCGGTTAACGTCAGGGCGAGTCCGAGAGCGGCGTGAAAAAGGTTCCGCGCGATAACCGCAATTATGCCACCAGACAAGGCTAGCGCAGCGCCGCAGATATAGAGGAAGTCAGACACTACTTGCCCCCCTTCTTCCCTTTTCGGGTCGGAAAATTATCCGAGGTAATCGACCCTTCGTGCAGGATTTCGCGGCGAAGCAGAGATTGAGATGTTGCAGCCAAGTCACCGATTCTTGCATGCTCCAACGCTTCCGTCGGACACACGTCAACACACAAGCCACAGAAACAACAGAGTGCATCGTCTATGACAAAATCCACAGGATAATTCTTGTTCTGCTCATTTTTCGCAACCGTCAAGACCGGTATTGCATGTGTCGGGCAGATGCGTTGGCAGGCAAGGCATCCAATACATTTGTGATCAGCTCCTACTTCATCCGCTATAAGCCTGACCGGACCGCGATAGATCGGTGACACGGGTACGGGCTCATGCGGATACTTAATGGTGACCTTTCGGCGGAATATCCGCTTGAATGTCACACCCAGTCCAATCAAAAGACTGGCGAAACCTCCCCAGAATCCTCGTTTGCTCATCCTATTGTCCCCCTGTAAATTACCGTAGACACCAGGAGATTGACAATGGCAAGCGGAAGCAGAATGCGCCAGTTGAAGTTCATTAACTGGTCTGAGCGAAGCCGCGGGTATGTCCAGCGAAGCCACATAACCACAAAAATCACAAGGTACGTCTTCAGCATGAACCAAACCACCGGGTGCAGCCATGGACCGTTCCATCCTCCAAGGAAGAAGAGAGTAACGATGGCTGACAACACGAACACTTGGGTGTACTCGGCAAGGAAGAACAATGCGAATCGCATGCCCGTGAATTCAGTGTGATAACCTGCGACAAGCTCGGACTCGGCTTCTGGCAAGTCAAAAGGTGTGCGGTTCGACTCCGCTATGCTGCAGATGAAGTAAATTAGAAAGGCCACAGGCTGCAGCAGAATGTAAGGAACTGACTCCTGTGCGGAGACGATTTCACTTAGTTTCAGTGATCCGGCCATCAGCACGATCGTCAGAACTGCCAGAAGCATCGGAATTTCATAGCTTATGTTCTGGGCGACCGCTCGAATCGCACCCAGCATTGAGTACTTGTTGTTTGACGACCATCCTGCCATCAGAATGCCAAGCAATGCTACGTTTGAAATGGCGAGAAGATAGAGCGCGCCGACATTCAAATCGGAGACTGCGACACCTTCGGCAATTGGTATTGCCGCCACCAGCAGTGGAGCCGGCAAAAACGCAATAATTGGCGCAAGCAAAAATGCATACTTATCCACCGATTTCGGTGTGATCATTTCCTTGCCGAGCAGCTTCAAGGCGTCAGCGAGTGTCTGCAAGAGTCCAAATGGGCCGACTTCGGAAGGTCCCATACGATTTTGGATCACCGCCGACACCTTGCGCTCGAGCCAAACGAGAAAGAGTGCATTTAATGTGACAAAGGTTATGACTGCACCAAAGGCCAGAACCAGTCGCAAGAGAATTTCAAACAATGTCACCGGTCTATCTCCGGAATTACAACGTCAAGGCTGCCGAGAATTGACACGACGTCCGCGACACGTGTGCCGGGTATCAGATGCTCGACCGCCTGCAAATTTGCGAATGACGGAACACGCACTTTCAACCGGTACGGATTCGTGCTGCCGTCTCCAATCAAGTACCAACCGATTGCGCCGCGGGGGCCTTCGGTTACAGAATAATATTCGCCCGCAGGTACTTTAAAGATTTTCGGCACCTTCGAACGAACTGGGCCATCTTCAAGTCTTAACAGCGCCTGCTCAACCAGATTCACACTTTGTTCAAGCTCTGCCATGCGAACACGTGACCGTCCTAAACAATCGCCGCTTTGATCAACCGGAACCTGCCACTCAAGCTCCCTGTACAGTTCACAGTACGGTTCGTCGCGGCGTGCGTCGTAATCCACACCAGCGCCGCGCAAAACCGGTCCACTGACGCCGAACTCGATTGCCTTCTCCGCGCTTAGCTTACCGACATTATGAGTACGCATCAGGAAAATCTCATTCGCGATGACTAATTGGTCGTATTCCACGAGCCTCTTCCGCATGTCTTTCAGGAATTCAGATACTTCAGAAGAGAATGTGGAGTACACATCGTTCCGGACTCCGCCTGCAACAATGTATGACGCCGTCATCCGTTGTCCGGTAGCGCGTTCTACTATGGTCAATATTCTTTCCCGGTCTTCAAAGCAATACAAGAAAGGTGTTATCGCTCCGAGGTCCAGCAGATATGTGCCGAGCCAAACTAGGTGACTTGCGATCCGATTAAGCTCCCCCATGATGACACGGATAACTTCTGCGCGCGGCGTCGAATCGATCCCGGTTGCGCGTTCCAGCAACTTCGCGTATCCCCAGTTGAAATTCAACGGGGAAAGATAGTCCATTCTATCGGTGTAAGGGAGAATCTGTACGTACTGCTTCTTCTCAGCTAGTTTTTCGGTCCCGCGATGGCTGTAGCCCAGGTGACAGCGGCCTCCCAACACCGTTTCTCCTTCAACATGAAGCAGTATACGCAGCACTCCATGTGTGGAAGGGTGCTGCGGTCCCATATTGAGGAAAAAGTCGCTTCGCAAACCCGTAGTCTGGCCGAGTCTTGATGCCGCTTGCACATCAAGTTCCGGGATTTCTACCGTATCCTCAGGAATAACAATAGGAGCTCCCGAAAAGTCCTTGCGCAAGGGATGGAACTCAGTGAAATGCGGGAGAAGGAGTGGGCGGAGATGCGGGTGATCCGAGAACTCGATTCCAAACATGTCGTGAATCTCGCGCTCGTACCAATCCGCTCCACAGTATACACTTGATAGAGTTGGAAGTACCGGATTATCCCTTTCGGCTTTAAGCCGAAGTCGTATGCGAGGTCCTTGATTTGTAGGCCGGAATAAGTAAAGCACTTCGAACTCCGGCTGCCGGTCAACTCCAACCAACGCTTCCAGAGTGAAGTGCTCATTCAATAGCAGTCGTGCAACGACAAGCAGACTCTGTGGTATCAGCACAGCGTCCACGTCCATCCCCGTTTTTGAATAGTCCAGACTACAAACTTCAGTCGCCCCGGCACTGCGTAACTTGTCTATCCACTCAGGATACGCGACCGGCTGTTCCGCCACAGGTTCAACTGTTTCAGGCTCTAGTGGCATTTGAATTCCCTGACTTAATTCTCTCTTGCAGTTCCAAGATCGCGTGAATCAACGCTTCAGGCCGCGGAGGACACCCCGGCACAAAGACATCCACCGGCACAATCTTCTCCACCCCTTGAAGAACCGCATAGTTATTGTCTTGATCAAAAGGTCCTCCGCAGATCGCGCACGAACCAAGCGCAATCACCCATTTCGGCGACGGCATTTGATCATAGAGACGTTTAATAATTGGAGCCATTTTCAAGTTCACTGTGCCGGCAACTATCATCAAATCGGCCTGCCGCGGTGAATTCCTGAAGACTCCTGCTCCGAAACGATCCGTGTCATATCTGCTTGCCGATGCGGCCATCATCTCGATCGCGCAACAGGCAATTCCGAACGTTAACGGCCACAAAGAATTTGCGCGGGCAAGATCGAGTGCTTTCTGCAACGGCAGAAACTGCACAATCGGCGGAATGTGCTCTACGTCCTCGCCGCCTTCAATATGGTTGCTCTTTTCAAGGGACTCGCTCATTGTCACTCCCATTCAAGCACTTTCTTCTTAAGTGCATATACAAGGCTTAAGCTCAAAATAATCAGGAAGGCCGCCACTTCAATCACAGGAAGCCAGCTGTCCCATGACCTCAACACCGCAACACAGGGCACGATGAAAGCAGTTTCCACGTCGAAGGCCATAAATACAAGTGCATAAATATAGTAGTGGGCGCGAACTTGTACCCATGCTTCTCCAATGATTGGCTCGCCGCTTTCGTAAGTTTCGCTGCGAAAGCGGCCTTTGCTTCTTGGCGAAATCAGGTAGGGCAGCAGCACGAGAAAAGCCCCGAAGGCCAGCGTTCCTATGCCCATCGAAAATGGAATGATGTCGTATAATTGTTCCATTAGCTTGCCTGCACAGTTTTTCTTGCAGGTAGATTCATCAGAAATTCGTGCATCGCCGAGGCTGCCTTGCGTCCCGCTCCCATGGCGAGAATCACCGTGGCCGCTCCGCTAACTATGTCGCCTCCTGCATAAACACCGGCTTTGCTTGTGGCATTCGTTTCAGGATCCACTTTGATCGTACCCCATTTGGTCAGCTCGAGGTCCGGAGTCGCCTTTGTCAATATCGGATTTGGCGCATTCCCTACAGCTACGATTACTGCGTCGCACTCAAGTTCAAACTCACTTCCCTTTATCTCGACTGGACGGCGACGACCCGAAGCGTCCGGTTCGCCCAGCTCCATGCGAATGCATCTCATCGCCTTCACCCTGCCGTTGCCGTCGCCCAGGATTTCAACAGGATTGCAGAGCAGATTGAATTCAATGCCTTCCGCCTTCGCATGGTGAACTTCCTCTTTACGGGCGGGAAGTTCATCCTCGGAACGTCGGTAAACGAGCGAGACTCGTGCTTGATTCAGTCTGCGTGCCACACGTGCCGAGTCCATCGCAGTATTCCCACCTCCAACTACAACCGTATGTTTGGCATGTAACACCGGTGTGTCAAACTCCGGGAATCTGTCAGCTCCAAGCAGATTGATACGCGTCAAGAACTCATTGGAGCTAAACACTCCGACCAGATTCTCTCCCGGAACGCCAAGCATTTTCGGCAGTCCGGCTCCGGTTCCAATGAAAATCGCATCATACCCTTCTTCAAACAACTCGTCAAGCGTAACGGTAACACCTATGACCACGTTGTAAACAAATTTGACACCGAGGCGCTCAATGTACTCGATTTCCGACTTGACGATGGCTCGTGGTAGCCTGAACTCGGGAATCCCGTATGCCAAGACACCGGCAGGGCGATGCAGCGCTTCGAAAATTGTGACGCTGTGACCAAGCTTTGCCAAGTCTCCGGCAACAGTCAATCCGGCGGGTCCAGAACCTGCTATTGCCACCCGGAATCCCGTAGGTTCAACAGATTCGCGAGTCGTAACCGCACGGTGTGCGCGTTCCCAGTCGGCGACAAACTTCTCGAGATTTCCGATCGCCACTGGATCGTGTTTGATTCCCTCAATGCACACGGCTTCACACTGCTCTTCCTGCGGACAGACCCGTCCGCACACCGCAGGCAGTGAATTCGTCGCGCGAAGGGTATCCGCCGCGTCTTGATAGCGTCCCTCGCGAACTTCGCGGAGAAACTTCGGTATATTGATGTTAACCGGACAACCCGCGACACATTTCGGATTCTTGCAATCCAGGCAACGCTCGGCTTCAGCTCTTGCCATCTCTTCTGTGTAGCCCAAGGGCACTTCATCAAATCCCTTGACTCTCTCGACGGGATCGCGTTCCGGCATCGGTGTCCGAGGCGGATGCAATTTCAGGTTACGCTTCTGCTCGGACATGCTTCATTGCTTCGTTAAGTTGACACGTATGCGCATGCTCAATGGCTTCATGTTCCTCCCGGACGTAAGAGCGGTTGCGCATCATCAGTTCATCGAAATCCACACCATGAATATCAAATTCCGGCCCTTCCACGCACGCGAATCGGGTTACTTTATTGACCGTAACGCGGCAGGCTCCGCACATTCCCGTGCCGTCCACCATGATTGGATTCAGGGACGCCAGGCCGGGAATATTCCATTGCCCCATAGTCCTGGCAGCAGCGCGCATCATGGGTACCGGACCGACAGCGATTCCATAGGAGAACCGAGTACCCTCTTCACACCATGAGTTCAGCACGTCGGTTACAAATCCCTTCGTACCGAACGAACCGTCATCAGTGCAGACTCGCACTTCATCACAGACTGAACTGAATTCGTCGGTCAATATTAAGAGATCCTTCGACCGCGCGCCGATAATGGCATGGACTTTGTTCCCGCCTGCCTTGGCAGCCTTGGCAATCGGAAGTAGCGGTGCTGCACCGACTCCGCCGCCTATCACCACAAGATTGCCCCAGTTGTGAATGTGAGTTGCCTGGCCGAGTGGGCCAACCAAATCGAGAATGAAATCGCCGGCTTTCAGATGGGCGAATTCTTCGGTCGTCTTCCCTGCTTCCTGCACAATTAACCTAATCTGACCATTCTCTCTATTCGTTTCAACAACTGTCAACGGGATTCGTTCGCCGTGCTCGTTTAGTCTGAGAATGATGAATTGGCCTGCGGCGTGCTTTGCCGCTATCCGCGGAGATTCCACCCAGTATTCGTGGATCTTGTCCGCCAGCTTGCGGTAAGAGTAAATCAAATATCCGGACATATTCCTAGGCTGTTGCTTGCGCGAGTTCGTTGCGTGGAACTGGTTTTGTCTTGTCCACAATATCCCACCCCGTTCTAAAGGCAAGAAGGTTTTTCTCTACTGTGCCGGCTGGGGCGTTCTTCTCAATGGTGCGGATCATCTCATCTTGAGGAATCGTTGGCATCAGCCTGCAGAAAATGCCAAGTGAAACTGCGCTTGTGTAGACCGGCTTTTCTACGGTCTGTTTTGTCACCTGTATAATCGGAATGGGATAGATTTGCTGTGGGCCGGATCCAACTTTGGTGACCAGGTTCGGATCGATCACAACTATCGAGTCCTCTTTCATCTGAACGGAGAACAGGTTCCAAGCTCCTTGAGCAAGGCAAAGAAAGAAGTCTATACTGATGAGTCGTGGATACCCAATGGGGTTTTTATCAATCAATACGTCTACACTTGTCGGACCGCCGCGAACCTGCGCCGTGTAAGTCGGACTTTGAAGTGCGTTCAATCCCATATTGTGAGCGGCTAATGCGACCCATTCTCCCGCCAGAATGTTACCTTGTCCGCCAACGCCTGCGAATCGAATTTCAGTTCTCACTGGGTATCCCTCCCCCCGGCAATTCAGGCTTAACTCTGAGCGACTCCGCTTCAGAAATTCTTCTCGCGGCATCACGTACCCGTTCCTGAGCATGCTGCTGAAGCTTGTAATAAGACTCGCAGTACTCCGGTTTGTCGGTAACCTTATGCAAAACCCCAATTGGATATCTGCCAATCTTCTCTTCAGGGGTCATCTTGTTCCATGCGGTAAGAGTAACTGCTTTCGAGGCGATGTGTTCAACCAGTTCTGCCGGATCTGGATGCTGGTTTCTCCGTCCGTACTGTGTATGGCAATTGGACATGACTTCGATCACGGCAAATCCTTTGTGTGCCATGCCGCCTTTGATCAAGCGTTCGAGAAATATTCCGTTTGCGACGTGACCGCGCGCAACGTACGTTGCACCAGCAGCGATCGTCAGTTGACAGAGATCGAACCCCGGATCAATATTGCCGTATGGCGCCGTTGCCGCCCGCGCTCCACCCGGCGTGGTAGGTGAATACTGTCCGCCGGTCATTCCGTAAATCTCGTTGTTCACGATGATCATCGTGATATTGATGTTTCGTCTGCAGCTGTGAATTAGATGATTGCCTCCGATTGCAGCGGAATCGCCATCACCTGCCATAACCACAACATTCTTGTCCGGAGCAGCCATTTTCAAGCCGGTGGCAAACGTCAGGGCGCGCCCATGCGTTGTGTGCAATGTGTTCATGTCCACATAGCCCGGCGCGCGCGAAGTACAGCCTATTCCCGAGACAAATCCGATTGTGTCCTGATTCCAGCCGAGTGACTCCATTGCTCTAATCGCGGACTTCAATACTATGCCGATGCCGCATCCCGGACACCATATATGCGGCATTAGGTCCTGGCGAAGCCAGTTTGCATAATTAAAGGCCACGTTTCACCTCGCGAATCTTGTCCAATATGAGCTGCGGTTCGATCGGAACCCCGCCTACACAGTTCACACCTAATAACTGAACGTCTCTGCGCATAGCTGCACGCTCTACTTCACTGCGAAGCATGCCCATGTTCATTTCCGGCACGATGACGGCGCTCACTCGATCGACAAGGCTGCGAATGGTCTCCTTGGGAAACGGCCAGAATGTAATGACCCGAAGCATTCCCGCTTTAATTCCCTCTGAACGAGCAAGGTCAACTGCCGCCTTTGAAGCCCGGCCAGGCGAACCAAACGTGATAATCGCGATTTCGGAGTCGTCGAGTAAGTACTCTTCGTTGCGTTCGATTTCTTTCTGCTGCAACTCAATCTTGTTTACAAGATGCTCGATCCCGCGCTGCACTATCTCGGGACTTGTAGTTGCGAATCCACGCTCTGTGTGTGACAGTCCAGTTATATGAATATGCTTGCCCTGGTAAAAATCATGGAACGGTCTGAAACTGTTCGCCTCATATCGCTCCTGGTACCATGTTCGAGGGTGAATTGGGCCAAGCTCTTCATCACTTGGTATGTCAAAACTCTCGGTCGTGTGTGCGATGATTTCGTCTATGAGGAGCATCACCGGTGTTCTGAACATCTCTGATAGATGAAACGCGCGAACAGTCTCCCGATAGACTTCCGATGGATAGCCGGGAGTCAGCGCAATAATCGAGTGGTCGCCATGAGTGCCCCACTTGGCTTGCATGATGTCGGACTGCGCCGGCGCAGTGGGTAATCCGGTGGAAGGGCCGCCGCGCTGAACATCAACGATCACACATGGAGTCTCGGACATTATCGCGTAACCGATATTTTCTTGCTTCAGAGAAAATCCGGGACCTGAGGTTGCTGTCATGGCTTTCGCTCCCCCCAATGATCCGCCGACGACCGCTCCCATCGCCGCAATTTCATCTTCCATCTGCAGAAAGACACCTCCGGTTTGCGGCAATCGCAATGACAGCACAGCTGCAATCTCTGACGACGGCGTAATCGGGTAACCTGCATAGAAATTGCATCCTGCGCGCAAGGCCGCTTCAGCAATTGTCTCATTCCCCGCCCAGAATACTCGGTCACGTGGCGTCATGCTGCACCTCCAGCCGCCGGCTTCATCTTGCCTTCTGCGAATACAGTAATTGCAAAATCAGGGCATTCAGCCTCGCAAATTCCGCAACCATTACAGGCTTCCATGTCGGTCACCTTGACGAGTGCGCCCTCCCAGCGGTCAGGAGACTCAACCATTGACAGCGTCTTCGTCGGGCACAAATCCACACAAATGCGACAGCCTTTGCACCAGGTTTCGTGCACGACCAGTTTGAATTGTCCGTTCGCAGAGACTGACTCCACGAGACTCATAGCTTCTCCTGTTCATTTATCAGACCAGTACAGTCAAGTTATGTGAATATTTTCACACAAGGCAACCCAACTGCGCATTTTCAAGCTGTTATCAATGTACCAAGCATGCTTGGGAGTTGCAACCTTGTGTAGCAATGTTACAGTCCGTCGCGAGCGTTCTGCATTCATCGAAAAGTATCGGGAATGTTTAGCTTTATAATCTGACGGTCCTAGGCATATTCTGAAACTTGCGAGGCATTCTGGAAAAAATCATGCTTTCTATTCCTCTTAATCGCACGTGAAAATCACGATTCCAATTTTGCACTTCGAACTTGATAAATCAAGTCATATTATCTGTTTGGGCTCCAGAATCACTCTTTCAACGCTGTTCTGTGTGTTAGTCACTTGACTTTCCAGAACTGCAAAGCCATATTTCATGTGAAGTTTTTCACATTTCGTTTTACTCAGAAACTCGACGGTTGGTGCGGCGCAAACGTGAAAGAGCAGCTGTTTTCATCGTCGCACGTGAGCAAAGCAGTCCTTCCAAGCGACATGCAGCTATTATTCACAAAGCCGATAAGTATCGGGCCTAAGGCCTGTTTATAATAAGAATCCCGCAACCACATTCTAAGCGTTGCGGGATTTCTCTTCACTGCATCTCTGCGTAAGTCATGCAGCAGGCTTACTATTATAATGATAACGGCAACTTGGGCATTACAACTGTGCACCAAGAGTACGTTCTCCATGTTCGGGAATTGTCACCATTTAAAGGACGTTTCCTATTCCTACCACTACACGCTCTTCACACACAATTATTGTCCGCTTTGTTTATATGCGTCACTCAATACTTGTCTAGCTCCGTCATGCAACATCCTGCTGTGTGAGTTTGTCACTTGACTTTTGGCCTTTTCGTGACGATAATTAACTGAGTCGCAGATGGTTCCTGGACAGTGATCTCAGGCAGCGACTTACATCTCGAAATTAAAGAGGAGTAAGCTCTCAAATTCTTACTTGCCTTAAGGGTGCTCGCATCGCTGGCTGGACGAATTACTGATGTAAACCAGGCATTAAATGTGAAACGTCTTGCTTGACACTTGTTACAAGCATGTAGTACGGCTGAAACGCTGTTGCCGGATGTCAAAGTCAGTTAGTTGGCCATGCGAGGTTCGAAATCAGTAGAAACGGCATTTTAATGTGCCGAACCCCAAAACCTGGAGGAACATCGAATAGATACCATTTCAGGCAGGGCACGTGGTTAAGGGGCTGCCCTTAACCGCAATACAACTTATTTCGTGAAAAGCGGGCTCAGGTTTTCCTGAGCCCGCTCAATTTCTGTAAATGCGTGTATTCTATCTCTGACTACTCGACGAGCATGTCTTCGGGTGGCAGCATATACAAAGGCGTTCCCCTGAACTTTGCATAGTACCGCAATACGTCTAATGAATAGTCGCGCGATTCATCGCCTCTGACGTCGTCCGCCTCAACCGTACGACCAATCCCAAACCAATATGCGAGCACAGAAACTGGCGAGGGCTGGCCAATGAGTCTGCCAAAGTTGATCAAACCCGGCTTGGGATATTCAACGATTCGATATTTTCCACCCTTACGAATACCAGACTTTTCGGCCGCATATTGAACCGATCTCTCAAGTCCACCAATTTCATCCGCTAATTTCTTTTCTACTGCCGCTTCTCCCGCCCAGACTCGGCCTTGTGCAATCTTCTCGGTTTCTTCCCTCGGCATTTCCCGATCCTCAGCGACACGGCCGACAAAGTCATCATAATGATTGCGAATGAATTTCTCTACGCGCGCCCGCTCTTCGTCGGTGACGTTTCTATCCGGCACTTCGACATCAATAAGAGGTATCACAACTCCCGACCCCACGTCTGCATGTCTGCCGACTTGCACCTTGTCAAAAGTCAATCCGGTCTTGTCTGTTAAACCTTCATTCCACACCCACCCTGCAATCACTCCGATTGAACCTGTGATTGTAAACGGAGACGTAAACACTCTGTCAGCCGGTGAACTCAGCCAGTATCCGCCTGAGGCCGCTAATCGCCCTTGCGACACGACCATCGGTTTCTGTTTTGAGACTTCGCGCATGCCATCTGCGACCCAATCTGAAGCCAAGCCGTCACCGCCCGGTGAATCCACACGTAATACCACTGCCTCCACCTCATCATCCTCGGCCAGCTTCTTTAGCAATCGACTCGTGTAGCGACCGCGAATTCCCGTATCCATTGCACATTCGCCAAGGGCATAAACCACTGCAATTGCAGGGTATTCCCCCCAATACGGATCGCTTGACTTCTCATCTGCGAGGTCATGGCGTTCAACGAATTTCGCGCTGGACCCCCGTGCAAATTCAATCAACTTTTCCGCGTCGTCCCAGCGGCCAAGCGTATCCACAAATCCAAACCGCTCTGCTTCATGTGCAGAAATGAAGCCCAAGGAGTCGAGCGCAAGGTCTATGGAGTCGGACGACATGCCCCGGCCGGCAGAAATAGCTCTTTTCCACTCGTCGTGAAATGCATGCAGCAGCTCAAGTCTCTGCTCCTTGTCTTTTTGCGACATATCAACACGTGCGAGAGTCTCAAATGCCGATTTGTATTCAAAGTAACGCCATTCCTCAACGCCAAGCCCAAGCTTTTCCAAGAATCCCTTGTGATATGTTCTCCCCATCACCCAGCCGAACAATTGCATCTCACCTATTGGATCCATCCACACATAATCCGCCTGAGCCATTAGGTACGTCAATGCCATCCCCGGACGGTCAGCGTACATGTACACTTTCTTGCCCGAGCTGCGAAAGTCCCGCAATTTCTCACAAAGCTCCCATGTCATGGCCATCGATGCTCTGAAGCCTGACAGGTTCATCGCGATCCCGCCAATTGAACCGTCCGCCTTGGCGTCATCAATTAGCCGGTTCAACTCGGTCAAGGTATGCCGGTCGTGCTCGAACCATTGCGCCTTCTGATATGTCAGCAGGCCGCGCATTCCCAGAGCGAGAACGCGCTGATCCTTCTCAATCAGTTCACTCATTCCAAGACTTGGTTCAACTCTGCCAAGCCGTAAGGCATAACTCGTAAACTGTCGTTCCGAGTCCTTGTCGAAGTGCGGAGCGATATGCAGGGAGGTCGCGTCTAGGGAAAATCCAATTCCCAATGTGAACATTGGGGCCGGCTCATTTGCGGAAACTTTCGATATCTTGCCCGCGACTCGAATCCCTTCAAGCGGAAGAACCTCCACACCGGCACCCCATTGCAGCGTGCGCGCGTTGTCCCTGTCGTGTGCCGCTATATCACCAAACAATGTCAACCTGTGAGAACCATTAATGGGACGCAGTCCTACATCGCCTTGCCATTGGGCGCGCCCATTTCTAAGCCCCAGTGTTCCGGTCAAGCCAAATGACGAATACTTGTTCGGCCGCATAATGCTGCCGACCGTCAAACGATGTTGATGTATGTCTCCGGCGCCAAGTCCTTTGGACCAGCCATACGATGCACCCCAGTATTCCGATCGACTCCCGCCTGCTAGAGCGACCTGATAGTCATCCAATCTCTTGAATTCAGCGCCGCTGGGAATCAGAGCACGACGGAACGACGCGCCCACTCCGTGCCCGCCCGCAAGGATGCTCCAGTTGTCTATCCGCTTCCTGGCTTCATTACGATCATTCCACGTGAACACCGCTTCGTGTCTTGACATTGTGGCCCATCCCGCCGGATTCCAGTAGGATCCGAGAGCGCCCATATAGCTCCCTGCTGTACCAACTGTCTGCAGGATTCCGTTGCCATAATCAAGCAGCTGCGGCGAATTCCCCGCTCCTAATGCCGCACTTGATAAGATTAAAAAAAATACAATATGTTTTGTCATGAATCTACTTCAAGGTAAGAACAAGATCAATACGGCGGTTAAGAGCACGCCCGCGCGCAGTTTCGTTTGTGGCAATTGGAGAGATCTCGCCTTTCCCGACCGTTTCAATCTTTGCTTTTGACTTCAGTTCCATTTCAAGGGCGGCACCTACCGCCGCCGCACGCCGTTCCGAAAGCTCTTGATTCGAGTCCTCTGATCCTTCGTCGTCTGTGTGTCCCTCCACGACCACATTCACATCAGGAAACACCGCAATTGCTTCGGCAGCTTTTCTTATAACGGCCTTCCCGTTTTTGTCAACGGTCGCCTGGCCGCTTGCGAACTTCAAACCATAGAGGTGAATCACGATGTTCCCATCCATCGTTTGGTAAACAACCGCGTCGCCCGGGTCAAACGCGGTTTGTGCCAACTGTGCACGTTGCGCAGTAAGCTCCTGCCTCCGAAGCCGTGTCACGGCAAGGTCACGCTCGGCCTGAATATCCAAAATCCTCTGCTCGCATTCCGCCATCCGATTCTGCTGGTCCGCAAGACTTGTCTGCATCTCCGTCAATGCCCGCTCCATGCTTTCATGGGAGACTCTTAAGACGTCGGCCAGCGAATCTCTGACAATCTCGTCGCGCTTCAGTCGTGCGTCGAGCATAACTCTTGCACTCATTACAGCCGAATCACCGCCCGCGTCGAAGGAAATCGAGTCGCCCCAGACTTTTGCCATGGCAAGCAGGAAATCATCGTAGGGAAGTAATAACGCTTCCTCCGGCGCTCGCGCTGTCTTTGCTCGCGCTGTAAAATCCGATTGCCCTTTAGCATGACGGGCTATACGCGACGCCTCAGCGGCTGACAACCTGCACTCCTCGATATTCTCCTGCGCTAATTGTGCCTCTGCTCGCGACATCGCTTGGCGAGCCCTCGCCATGAGCGTCGGGAAAAGCTGATCTGCGCCGGACTTCTCCGCATTGCTTATATCGTTCTTTGACTCAGCAAGTAACCCGTCACGCATCGCCTCCCGGCGTGCCGCCCAGAATTGCTGAGCGAGTGGCTCCTGCAGTCCCCCAAGCTGCGATTCGTCCCCGCTCTCCAGTTTCGCTGCCATGTCATTGAGCGCGCGCTCAGCTTTTTGCCACGTCGGAAGATTGCTGTCTCCGGCGCCAGCAGCTTGCGCAGCCCTTCTCGCGTCAAGAACTGTCTTCAACTTCGTCCGCACTTGTTCCGCTTGACCTTGCGCCGTTTCAATCGATTCCAAAGCACTCTCTAAATTCAAACGAACAATTGCATCGCTTCCCGCCTTGCCCATCTGTCCCTTGGCT
This sequence comes from bacterium, assembly GCA_013360195.1. NCBI lineage: Bacteria > bacterium. Next base: position 42,351 of record JABWCQ010000015.1, on the reverse strand, counting down.
TCCCGAATATTATCTTCCGCTCGTGACATTTTTCGCGGAAAGATTATATGAAGTTCTGCGGTCTTCGCGTCCAAAAGCACCGCTTCAGCTTCCGACAGCAAGTCTTCAAGGGACACGGCCGGTTGGGCATGGGCACTGGTTGGCAATAGAAGAGCGAATACGAGCAAATGCAGCAGCAGCTTTTTCATGTGAACTGAATTACTTCTTCATTAAGACCGGAACAACTTGATAGGCGGGTACCCAGCCCGCACGAATTCCTATTTTGGTAATGGTCTCGCCTTCCTGCAATAATACAATTGGCGTGTCTAACAAATCCATTTCTTTGTTCGCGCCCGTTACACTGACTTTGACCCGTGCAAAGCAGAGCGAATCGCCGCATCCCCAATCATCAGTTGTAGCAATCTCTTTTATCTTCTTCCATTTTTCTGTAGGCATGGTTGCCTCCACCCCTTGAGGAGCATACAGTTCCAGCCAGTCTCCCACCTTTGCAAAGGCCATGGCAGGCGAATTCATGGGAAGAGGAAAGAAGTCATCCCCGATGTTCTTAATACCATTCTTGATGTCAAACGTCACGAACTTTAGCCAAGTATTCTCTCGGGAAGCGTAGGCATCCGTTTGCCATACCCAAGGCATGTCTCCTTGCGGCCAAATGCTTACTGCGTCCTCAGTGGCCAGCAGCAGGAAATCCCGCCACATCCCGGCATTGAGCAGCGTGTCTCCGGGGATACGCGCCGCTGCAAGATTTAACTGCCCCAGCCCACCGTCTTTGGTCGAATAACTGATGAGTTGTCCTCCCACCTGGGCTCCAGTCGCGCCACAATACACCCAAACTGTGTCATCACGAACTCCGACCCAGCGCGGAGTTAAGTCGCGCAGTGCAGACGCATACACACGCCCGAATTGCCCGGTGTTCGTGTCAAACCACCCAAGTCCCGAAATAGGCATTTTCCCCGACTGATAAAACGCAACCAGACCAAACCAAACTTTGTCCTGTCCCGCGCAGAGCGGACCGATTTCTTCCGTGACCTCGGCACGTGACACCGTGACTACTGACCATGCATCTGCCAATGCCGTCATTGCCTGTGCATTCGGCGGCGTGATGGTCAAATCCGTGTTGCCATAAGCGTCTTGCTTTATGATTGAATTGCCGCGAATTGGATTGCAGACGTATGTTGCGTTGCCAACTACCACCCGGCAGCCACGCCCTTCTTGTGAGGCAGCCATATCCAGCGAATCACGCGGCATCGTGAACATCGTGCTAACACCCGAGGCAAACACCGCTGACCACTGCTCGTTGGAAAACACGACTTTCCTGTCATCGTACGCGATTTCCGGAAACGACATCAGAAAATCCTGACGTGACAGTTCCGCAGCTACAGATGTCAATCCGGTTAAAATAATGAGGACAATGATGTGCATGTATCAGGTGAATAAGGCCGGTCCCTGGCCGGTCGGTCCGAAGTAGTACTGTAAGAGTGAGCGCAGGAGCATCACGGCAATAAGAGCAAGAATCGTCCGGAACAGACCAATTCCCAAACCCAGCCACAGAATGAAGAAATTTACGATTGCGATGACAGCACTCGAAATCCAGAAACCAGGCAGGACCGCATTTACTCCACCGGATACAAAGGCCAGCAAGAGGACGACAAATAAGACACGAAGAAATCCGGGAGCTTCCTCTTTCTTGGCCAAAAGCGAGCAGGCCAGATAATAGAGCAAAGCCTCAACTACAAGTTGTAAAAAGTTCATTTGCGCGGAAAGTTTGTGTGGGAACAATCAGGCAAGCGGCGAGCAATTCGACCGCGGAAGGTCGGTTCAAGGCAGGTAAAGCACCTTCAAAGGCTCTGTCGTCTGCACGTGTGACTGCAATTTCACCCAGTAGGTTCCTGCCGAAAAGGCCGAGAAATCCAGCGCCATCCCGGTTGCTCCCGGTAAAACGGGCACGGACCTCACTTCGCGACCAAGCAAATCATATACTACTAGATTCGCATCGTGATGCAATTCGCTTGACCAGCTAATTGTCGTTGCTGCATTAAACGGATTTGGGTATGCAGTGAGCTTGTAATTCGATGGAACAACCGGGCGGTCCTCTACACCGAGAGGTGAGTTGACAAGCAACGTTAAGCCGGATGAGGTTGCCGCAAGTACGAATTGCTCATTGGAGCTAATTGCAAGCCCGTTCACACTTCCCGATACCTGTGCACCTGATGCAAACTGCGGTGTTGCGCTATTCTGGCGGAGATATTCTATTGAACCTGAAGCCGTGCCAATAATCGAATAATTGGAGCCGGAGGAGATCGTGTTAATCTGTCCCGATGCGCCGTATTGACCTGCCAACGAGTATGTAGTGCGATTCAGTGCGCTGAATTGAAGTCCCTGCCCGAAATTGGCGTAGGTCCCTCCCAATGAAACACTCTCGTACTCATTCGAGCCGAATTCGTCGAAGGCACTGATTGTCACCGTACCCTGGTTCACTGTCCAGCTGACAACAAAAGCTCCGGTGGTACCGGCACAGTGAATCCGTCTCGCCGAAGCGTCAATGGCAAGTTGATTGGCGGCACGACCATAGGTTGCCAGCAAGTGCGGTTGGTCCGGGTCACTCAGACCAAAAAGCGTGATGTTCAGGGTCGTTGCCGCGGCCAAGAACGTGTCACCGACGGCTACGTCAACTATGGGAGCCGCCGCCTGGACATTTCTCACCCAGTCCGGGGCCTCGAAATCGGAAATGTCAATGACCACAATGCCACTGCTCTGGCCTGCGCAATATGCGTAATCGCCCCGTACGGCTATCGCGGATATCGTCCCGACGCCTGGAGCTACCTGTCCTACAATCTCAGGAAGCTGAGAATTTTCGAAGGATACCACCGCCACCGAATTTGCGCCCACCGCAAAGGCATTGGTCCCTGCTACTGCAACGTCTTGCCGCGGCGTCATGGGAACACTTCCGCGGACAGTCAAGTATTGCGAATGCACCGCGCCACTCGATAAGAGCAAGACTGCGGATATAATAATCGCGGTTTTCATGGTCATAATCCTCAAAATATCAAATAATACAACCTCTTGCAAGCCCAACTGGCCCACCACCCAAGGATGCGCCGATTGTGAATCTCAGCCCGATTTTGTATATTTTAACAACTTACGGGCTGATGGTCGAAAGGTGATCAAATGCAAGCACCGTGACAGGCCCAATTTGCCAATTCCCGAGATTTCTTGCCAAATCTGACAAGCCGCGCCAAGGCGGCACTACTACCTGCCATTCTGGCGGTATCAACCGCTGCCATTTTCATTCGCTTTGCAGATGTTCCTCCCTTGGCGGCGGCGTTCTGGCGAGGGGGCTTTTGCGCGATTTTGTTTCTCTTTGCGCTGTTTTGGCCGACAGTTCGAGCCGCCCTGCGCGAAATGTGGCCGGGAAAGCTCTGGATGATAGCCAGTGCATCAATGATTATTGCACTTCATCAGGTCTGCTTCATTACCAGCCTTAGTTATACGTCTATCGCGGCGTCAACGTTTCTGACATGCACTCAACCCATTTTTACAGCAATCCTTGGATACATATTCCTCAAGGAAGTTGTAAGTCTAAGGAGCATCCTGGCAATTGTTGGCGCGATTCTCGGCATGGCCGCCATTACTTTCGGTGGAGGGAGCAGTGAAACGGCACTTTGGGGTAACATCCTCGCCCTTGCGGCATCTGTTTTAGCCGCGATATTTGTCCTTTTTGCCCGGCGATTTCGCCAGACCACCCCTCTAGTTCCGTTCATGCTGGTGTTACATATGTCTGGGTCGATCTTTCAAGCAATTCTGGCGTCCTTTGCGGACGTCTCGTTGGCAGGATTCTCTACCAACAGCTGGTTTGCCTTACTGATGCTTGCGCTGGTCCCGACTCTCATCGGACATACTTTGCTGAACTTCGCAGTCGGCTACTTGCCCGCGTTTGTCGTCTCCGCCTCAATTCTGGGCGAACCGGTTGGCGCAACTCTCCTTGGTTGGGCGGCATTTGGAGAAGTCCCGGCAGGCTGGACTTTGCTCGGCGCGGGACTCATTGTCATGTGTATCTTAATTATTGTACTCGAACCCCGTACTGCCGCTATCGTCGAGCCATCCCGCGATTAATTATGAACGAAGTTATCTCACTAAAGAACGTCACATTTCGCTACGGTTCGACACTTGCCTTGGAGAATATCTCCATGGACGTTGAACGCGGAGCATTCGTTGGTCTCATCGGTCCGAATGGAGGAGGAAAATCCACGCTCCTCAAATTGCTCCTCGGGCTGGAAGTTCCCCAGCAGGGAGAGGTGCGGATATTCGGAGAAGACCCTGGCACTGGAGCAAGGTGGCGAAGCAAAGTCGGCCACGTTCCTCAACAGCGGGAATTTACCGCGCGATTCCCGGTAAGTGCCCGGCAGGTGGTAGCTATGGGATTGCTAGCTCGAGGACTGCCAAGCCACTCCGTGACAAAGCAACATGAATTAACAGAGGCCGCACTGCTGCGCGTCGGTATGTCAGAACACGCAGACAAGACATGGTGGACCTTATCCGGCGGCCAGAAACAGCGAATACTCATTGCCCGCGCACTTGTCCACGAACCGGAATTGTTGCTGCTTGATGAACCTACCGTCGGCGTGGATGCACGTGGTCAGGACCAACTCAATCAATGGCTCACTCAATGGCGGGACGAGCGGAACCTCACCGTAGTCCTTGTTTCACACGACATAGGAGCTATTTCCCCGGTTTGTGACCTGCTCGCGTGCTTAAATGTCAATTTGCACTTCCATGATCAGCCGGAGAAGCTTTCCGGTGCTGCTCTCGAGAAGACTTACGGCTGCCCGGCAGAACTGGTTTTCCATGACCGAACGCTTCCGCATCGCGTGGTAGGACACCATGAGCACTGAGATCATACTCACATTATTAACAGCCAGTCTGCTTGGCATAGCCTGCGGAGCCCAGTCGTTCCTTGTTGTGCACCGACGGATGGCATTCATGGGTCACGGAGCATCGCACGGCATGATTGCCGGTGTTGGACTGGCGCTTTTCCTGCATTGGCCGGTATTTCCTGTCGCTCTTCTATCCGCATTGGCCTTCAGCCTCGGTGTCGGCCTGCTGCCGAAACGCGATGATATCTCATCGGACAGCGCGATCGGAATCATGCTTTCTGCCGCTGTGGCAACCGGTTTGCTTTTGTCAAGCGTACACGATCATGTTCACGCAGACGACTGCGGCGGAGGTCATCTCGAGGAATTTCTGGTCGGCTCACTCACACAGGTTCATGTCGGTGATGCATACTTTCTTGCCGCACTTTGCGTCGCTGTTATTACCCTATTGTCCGTGTACTGGCGTCAACTGCTACTGTTTCTATTTGATCCTGAAGGCGCACGCACAGCCGGTTTACCTGTAACGGCCATCCATCTGATGAGTCTGAGCATACTTGCAGTGACTATTGCGCTGGCAATGAAAATTGCTGGTGTGTTGCTGGTTGGAGCTTTGATAATTATACCGTCCGTGACTGCTGGACTGATTACTCAATCCGCTTCACGTGTTGTGGTGATTTCAATCGTGATGGGTGCGCTCGCCGCTCTTGCCGGATCACTCGTCGCGGTTACTTACGGCCTGCTGCCGGGGCCTATAATCGTTCTGCTCCTGTTTGGAATCTTTCTTGTCGCACGACTCTTCGCCGGCAAACGACAATAACAGAGCGGGCGGCCAATGGCCGCCCGCATCACTTTACAAGCTTTGTAAGAGGTTGCCTATTTCAGCAGTGGTGCGAGTACCAGCGCCACTATGGCCATAAGCTTGATCAAGATGTTCATGGACGGACCGGTCGTATCCTTAAACGGATCGCCAACGGTGTCTCCCACTACGGCGGCTTTGTGAGCATCTGAACCCTTGCCTCCGTGAGCTCCGGACTCGATGTACTTTTTGGCATTGTCCCACGCGCCGCCTGCATTCGCCATAAACAGCGCCAATAAGACGCCAGACAACGTTGCACCGGCAAGAAATCCGCCCAGGGCTTCCGGACCTAAAGTAAATCCAATCAATATCGGCGCGATAACGGCCGATACACCCGGCAAAATCATTTCGCGGAGAGCTCCCTTGGTCGAGATTTCCACGCATCGTTCAATGTCCGGCTCCACACCCGGCTTGCCTTCCAATAGTCCTTTGATTTCCGTGAATTGACGCCGGACTTCGTTAACCATTGCACTTGCTGCGCGGCCAACAGCTGTCATCGTCAATGCTCCAATCCAAAATGCCATCATTCCACCCAGCAACAGACCAATCACTACATTCGCGCTGACAAGATTTATGGAATCAATGCCGACGGCCGTCGTGTAAGCGGAGAACAATGCCAATGCGGCCAATGCGGCTGAACCAATTGCAAAGCCCTTGCCGATTGCAGCCGTGGTGTTGCCCAGGCTATCCAGCTTATCCGTAATCTTGCGCACTTCCGGCCCAAGGTGGGCTTGTTCCGAAATTCCTCCGGCATTGTCCGCAATTGGGCCGTAAGCATCTACAGCCATGACAATCCCTACGGTGGCAAGCATGCCCATACCGGCAATTGCGATTCCGTAGAGATCTGCGAAGTAATAACTGATCCAGATGGATCCGCCTATCAATATAATCGGGATGGCGACTGATTCGAGACCTACAGCCACGCCCGTGATGATTGTGGTCGCTGAACCCGTCGTTGAGGCCTTGGCAATGTTGTGAACAGGTTTGCTCGATGTATAGTATTCCGTTATTCTGCCTATCAACCCACCAACGATCGAACCTGAGACCATTGCCCAAAAGACGCCCAATTCAAGCTTTAGAGAAGTTGTCACGAAGTAGCCCATTACCCAGAACAGAATTCCGGAAATTAGTGTTCCAGACGATAGCGCCTTGGCCGGGTCACCTTTTTGAAAAAGCCGAACGGCAAATATGCCAATTGAGGAAGCGATGAGCCCGGCCACAGCAAGATACATCGGATAGCTCATGTACGCCAACTTCTGAGCTGCATACGCGGCACCTGTTCCCGCGATGGCAATTGCCGCAACGATGGAACCGACGTAGCTTTCGAACAAGTCCGCTCCCATTCCGGCCGTGTCGCCGACATTATCGCCAACATTGTCCGCGATAACCGCTGGGTTACGAGGATCATCTTCATTCAGATTGTATTCCATTTTCCCGACCAGGTCTGCTCCCACGTCTGCTGCCTTAGTGAAAATGCCTCCGCCAACACGGGCAAAGAGCGCAATTGAGGAAGCTCCCATGGACATACCAACCAAAGCGTCCTGGACGTTTACGTTAGGACTGGTGTCAAGCGCATAATACAAGCCTCCCAACCCAATGAGTCCTAGTGAGGCAACTGCCAGACCCATAACCGCACCACCGGAGAAGGCAGTAATCAGAGCCGGACCCTGTCCCTTTTCCTTGGCAGCCCATGTGGTACGAACATTGGCAATGGTGGCCGCGTTCATGCCGATGTAGCCGGCCAACATGGAACAAGCCGCACCTACGACAAACGCGTATGCGGTCTCATGATCAGGATGGAACACAAACAGAAGTATCGCAATGATCACCACAAAGAGAATCAGAATCTTATACTCTGCCTTCAAAAACACCATCGCGCCTTTGTGAATCTTCTCGGCCAACCTCTGCATGTGCTCCGTGCCGGGGTTCTGGCGGTTCACCATGCCGTAGATTAAGAAAGCGAGCAAGAGTCCGGCGATTCCGGCGACCAACGAAACGATTCCTGGATTCAAGATTTGCTCCTATTTTTATTGCTCAAAAATCCATTTATGGATATGAATATACTCAATTTCGGTGTCGCAGCGCAAGCAGTTTTTGATGACAAAAGACAATTGCAGGTCTTGATGTTTGATTCTTATTGTCTTATACTTGTGGAACATTGTGAATCCAAGGACAAGGCCAGGCCGTGAGGACAGAGAAGAAGCCAATCGTGCTGCTACAAAACTGCGCTATTGTTGCCGGGGTTAAAACGGTTCTGTCTGCCCTCGATCTCTTGGTCTATCAGGGAGACCTTTTGATTGTTGAAGGGCCAACTGGAAGCGGAAAGACCTCGCTCATTCGCACTTTGAGCGGCGCATTGCCGCTGGCTTCCGGTTATGCCGAAGTGGCTTCGATTTCCCTGCGGCCGCTTCCCGCCCGCAGAATACCGCCGTTGCGGAGGCAATTGGGTATCGTCACTCAGCACCCGCTCTTCATGGATGAGGAGAGTGTGCTCGACAATGTGGCGCTACCGCTCAGGATAGCTGGTGTGGCGTCAACGGAATGCCGAGCGCGAGGAACAAAGGCCCTCCTTGAGGCAGGTTTAGCGGGTGCCGCCATGCGCCGGCCAAGCGAACTTTCCGGAGGTGAACAGGCAAGGCTGCAAATCGCTCGAGCGTTAATCCACCAGCCATTGCTTCTTCTTGCCGATGAACCTTTTGCCCACCTCGACACGGACTCTGTCGAGCTTGTAGAATCTCTGCTCTCATTTGCGCATGCTCGCGGCACGGCTGTGCTTCTTACGACACACCGTCCGACGTTGCTTGCCTGCAAAGCAAAACGGTTGCACATCAAAGATGGCAGGTTGGTTCAATGAGGCTGGTGATCAGGGTCGTCTGGACAACACTTTTTGCGCGACCAACGCTTTCATTTCTGACCATATCCCTTCTCGCCTGTGCGACGACTTTCCTTTACGGACTCTACGCTTCAGTGGAAGTAGTCGACTCTTTGCGCAACGCCTTTATTCAAGAGCTGGCCGTTGAAATCGAACTTTCTGACTATAGCGACTCGACACGGCAAGTTTATGAACATGAATTGAAACTGAGGCCCGATGTACTGACTGTGCAAACACTTTCGGCACGTGAGGTGTTGGACGAAGTTGAGCGAGAACTTGGTGAGTCACTGCGAGATGTCTTGACGGAAAACCCATTCCCTCCCATCTTTCGAGTTAGATTGCGCAATCCGTCTCCTGACGCACTTCAGAGCTTCACTGAAGAAGTATCAGGCTGGCCAGGGGTGCTGCAGGTCATATACCCGCGGTCGCTGTGGGAGAAGTTTGATAGCCTGCTTGCGGCGTTGCGGGGAAAATTCGCTGTTACGGCAGGCACGTTCGCTTTGGCTTGCTGGGTACTGGCTGGGCTCTCTTTACGCGCTATTTTCAGGTTCAGATCGCCAGTTTGGCAACTATTGCTTCTGTACGGGCTCGAACTCCGTTCTCTGTTCATCATGCGAATCGTTCTGGCAGCGTTCATTGGGTTGTGTGGAGGGTTGATGTCCGTTGCGGTACTCTACTTTGGGCGACGACTAACGGAATGGCTGTTGCTCACTCAGGTGACACTGCCCTCAAACTGGGTACTGGGTTGTGTGCTGGGGGCGATACTTCTGGCTCTTACGGCAGGAGTTTGGGTACCGCGCCTGGCGAGATACTCGTGAGTGCAAATCAGGCCTTGATTTGCAAATCTTAGCTTGACATTCGACAACGGATTTTGTACCTTCTGGGCCTTGTTAGCACCCATAGCTCAATTGGTAGAGCAGTTGACTCTTAATCAATTGGTTCGGGGTTCGAGTCCCTGTGGGTGCACAAGCTAAAGCCCTGCTAAAACATTGTTTTGCAGGGCTTTTTCATTTGGCGACTTTGTTCATATGTTCAATCGTAAGTCCAGGTTTTAACAACGAGTATCAACTAATCTGGCGCGTTTCTGGCGCGTTTTTTTGGCGGGGGACCGCGCTCTGCTAGGCAGACTTGCATTAACCTAAAAGAACAGGAGACCACTTTGGCCTCCTGTCTAGTAAGTCAGTTTCTCAACGGTTGCCGTTAAGTGGTCCCTACTTAGATGGCTGTAGATCATCGTGACCGATATGTCGTGGTGGCCCAGAAGTTCCTGCACCGACCGAATATCGGCACCCGCCATTATAAGGTGCGAAGCGAAACTGTGCCTTAGCGTGTGCAACGTGATTCCGCTTAGTCCGGCGTGTCGGGCCGCGCTACGAAAATGCTGGCCTAGAGTCCAGTAGTTTACCGTTAGGACGCGCTCATCTGGCCGGCAGCCTAGGGCCTTCATCTCTGTCAGCATTTGGAGCAGGCTAACGTTTAAGGGAATGCTACGTGACTTGCCGGACTTGGTGCGAAATCCCTCCCTATTTCGGACGATAAGCACTTTGCGATTCAGATCGACATCCGACCATTGCAGGTTTATGATCTCGTTGCGCCGCAGACCTGTCCACAACGCAAGGTCGACAACGCGCCGAAGTTGCGTGTCATCTCCGATTGCATCCCGCAGACGCTGAATTTCTCCATCGTCGAGGAATCGCATGTGCGTGTTTCGCGGCACGCGGTTCAACTTGACCTTTGCCGCTGGGCTCGTGGAGGTCAATCCTCGCTGTGCAGCCCAAGACATGGCTGACTTCAAATGTCGAAGTACAACGTTTGTCGACGTCGGCGTCACCTTCCGTAGCAGGTGCAGCCTGAACTCCTCGATTCTGTCCGTGGTGATTTCGGCTAGGGGAACATTGCCCACGAACTTCGCGAAAGTCTGCAGAGCGTATCGATCTGTCTTCACCGTGCTGCTAGATTTTGTGGCGACGCAGTAGTCGAAGTACTGTGACATGAAATCCGAAAAGGTCATGCTGCCAGTTTTTGCATCAGGCCAGCCATGGAGCAGGAGTTCCCGTTCTGTTTTTGCCGCAATTTCGCGAGCCTGGCGACTGCTGACCGCACCGAGCGACACCCTCTTTCTTCGGCCGTCATGAACGATGTCGAGAAAGTACGTCCGCCCCTTCTTCCTTTCCTTCCATCTTACCGTGACAGGCATTATTTCAAGATCCTCCTGATAGTTTCCTTTTCGATTGGTTTCGGCGGTAGCGATCCATTGCGCACCCACTCATCGAGTTCACGCACATTCAGTCGAATCAGATTCGACTCGGGCAATCGGTGGAATGGAATGCTCCCTTCGTGAATGTATTGGTAGATTCGGGTGCGCGAAATCCGCAGACGATCAGCCGCTTCCTCCGGCGTGAGCCATGGGGCGCCACTGGAATCAGCGCGAGACTCTCGAAGAATTTCGAGGATATCGTCCAGCTTTTCGCCTACGGATTTCACCTACTCTGCCTTATACCCGAATTGTTGGTCCATTTTGGCTATGACGGTCACGGGAAGAAACCAGTCTGCTAATTGATCCCCAAGTAGAACGATTATCATGGCTTAGCCTGTTTAAGTCGAATCTCTCGGCGCTTTCCACGACCAATCGATATTTCTTCCCATGTGACACCAATCCCCATTAGTTCTTTAGTCCCCTCCCGAAGCAAGGCGACCAACGAAGCCGGCGCGGATACAATTGTATTTGGCAACATGCGGTTAAGAACGATACACAAATTGTCGACAGTTCCTGATATCGTAACTTGCTCCGGGCTGGTTTCAACTTTGATGAAGTTCATTCCGGCCGCTTCTGGAGCTTCAACCGAGAAGATTGCGAATTTGAACAGTTCGCGTACAGCGCGTATAATGGCGATCTCACTGATGTTGTCCTTGCTGTGGGCTTCTGCTTGCGATCTCCCCGCAACTACGACTTTGTGGAATCCTGCACGAACCAGCGCTTCGCTCTGCATAGCATTTGAAATCTCATTTGACAGTTGAAGCGGCTCACCAGTATCCTGCGTTAGCCTCCATATCAAGGCAGAAAACGACGGGGTGCAAGCAATCGTATAATCGTTTCCTTCGAATCGCAGTTTGCAGCCACCCTCAACGGCCCAAAACTCCCCACCATTCGCTTCTAGCCATTGAATCAGAATCAAAGCAACACGAAGATCCGATAACCTCGCAGCACGGACGCGCATTAGGATAGGTTTTAGGGCAATTGATTTGAGATTTAAGTTACATAATTCTTCCCAAATTAGATTCTCCGTCCATTGGGATTCAACTCCAAGGATGTCCTCGACGGCGTCCCGCCAGTATCCCAGATGCTGTTCAGAAAACGTCAGAACTTGCGAACGTAGTATCGGACGGGCTGCCTCTATACTCTCGGCCAACGGGTCTCCAAGGAAGAGAATACCGGCGCGCGCAAGACTTTTCCTGACAGAATTGTAGATTGCGTGCCAGACTCTCAAATTTGGTTTTCGCCGAGAATCTTCGGAATCTGTGGAAGCGTTGTTGCTCCAACTTGGGGGAACAACACTGTGTGCTGAAGGATTGTCAACTTGACCTTGGTCAGGGTCGAAATAGTCCAACGAGATGTTGGAGCCAACGCTGTATTGTGGTGTCGATTGAGAACCTGGCGTGCTCGGCCACCGTGGGATGAAGTCGCGAGCAACTTCAAGAAATGGCTCCGCAATGTCGAAAAGTCGCCCAAATTCTTTAACACTAATCTCGTCTAGAACGGAAGGAAGTTGAGCCAATCTAGTTGGAGATTTGTTTGAAGTGTCGAGCATAGCGCTGCATCCGTTTTTCGTTCCGCCAAGTATTTGACTACCTATGATTTCAGACTTTCCGTTGAAATATGGTAGCCATACAACATCTTCGATGTGCTGTTGTGTGCGAAAATGGGGATATGGAAGGACTCGTACCCCGGTATCAAGTCCCATGCTTAACAAAAGAGCTTGAAGCGTCAGCCAACTACGCCCGAGGTCAATCTCGCGCTCGAAAAGCAACCACACTTGGAACATATCTTCGTTCAAAAGCGCGCTCCGCTCCAGATGAGTTGGGATATCATAAGTTGTGGTAGCGAGGGTGCATTCGTCTGAATCGTTGGACAACGCGCTGAATACCACGTGTTCTTGACGAAATGCATTGACAAGGCGCAACGCGCGTTTCAATGACGATTGTGGGCGGTCCCCTATGATTGGAAAAACCTGGGCAACAAGGTAGTTGGTATCAGTCACGCCTATCGAAGGCACAATACCAACCCGTTGAACGCCATCCAAATGTTGGTTCACCAGAAGGTCTCTTTGGCCCCGCATCCCGAATCGTCCGATGAGCGCCATTGAAGGCGCGATTACCAAATCCACTTTCCCCTGATTTACAAACCTTATCAAAGGGTTGTCTTTTTTTGATTTCATTTTTCTTGAAAGTTGACTTTCATGCTGTCGAGTTAAACCCACTCCCGCAATTCGATTGCGACTCCGGCGGCGACGAGGCGAGATATCAATAACCTGTACTGTTCGTTATATATCGTCAGCAGCGGTCTGACACCCTAAATTCAGTGCCTATTCAAACCCAGCGTCTATCGCTTGCCAATCGCCTGATTCAATTTGTGATGAAGAACAGCGATCGGTTCTCTGACACTGCTGTCCTCTCGGATTTCGCCGATCATGCGTCGAACACAGTCCAGACCATAGAGCCCCCCACATGTCGCGATCCGATTGGTAAGAGCGTCTCGCTGCTTCATATCTTGATAGCCGTATCGATTACAGAATTCAGAGCAAATCTCTGCGGCATCTGACGACTCTTCAAATGGCCCACCAAACCCAGACATCAATTCCGCTATAATTTCGCTTCCAGTTGCGATGCTGCCATTTGGCCGCGCGAAGGTTGGGGGATTGGTAGTTGATTTACCTTCTCTTTGCTTTGCTGCATTTTTCGGAGCAGAAATTCCAAAAGCAGAAGATTTTTCGCGCGAATATTCACGGTCTCTGGCAATTTTCTCAGCGAGCGGCTGGTGCGTGAACCAATCATGGACGGAGTAATCCGGCGCGACGAATCCCGCGTCTTGCAGTGCTATCAAGAGCTCGTCCGGCTTCCCTGCAAACCAGCAGAAATCCGCGATGATGTCGGCGTCCTCAATTCGAATCACGGGAAGCAACGCGTGATTGCCGGCCACGTAGTTCCAGAATCGGATCAGAATCGCAAAGGCGTCCATTTCGGATAGTGCCAAGAGCCGTCTGAACCGAATGAACTTCCTGTTTCCGGTAAGGTCGGTTGCGACGTTGAATCGCGTGATGGCTTGATTACGAGGTCTGCCGCGGTGTGCGATGATCGCTCTTTCTTCTCTAACTACGGCCAGTTTCAGTCGGCATCTTTTTTACTCCAACAGCCTTGACTGGAGGTCGCACTCGTCTCGTTGCAAATCGGTGCGAATCCAAATACGGATGCATGTGATTTGGAATGTGAGTGACCGTGAACAGGACAAATGAACTCAATGGTGGCGAAAGAGTCAACCGTACCGTGCTGTTTTTTATGTGGATACATTGGCTACTGTGGTCTGTGTAGCCAGAGGAACCAGCGTTTGATTATTGCTTGGGTCCTCTTTCAAGCCTCTCGCGAGGACAAAAAAAAGAGCTCAGACAAAAAATCTGAACTCTTCCCTCGGAGTTAATGATTCAAAGTGTTTGACAGCTCACGATCTGAACTTCTTGAGCCACTCCAATTCTCCAACAACGTTATGGACTGACGACTTAACCCTGAACGGGTCTCTGCAATCGTCCATCTTCAAACCGCATCGCTCTTGATGTGAAGAGAATGTCTTTCCTCCTTTAATCGAGCTTCCATCCTCCCGCGCAAGAAAGCCAAGACTTTTTGCCAAGTGCTCTCGTTCGGTCCTAGAATGCGAGAGACGCAGCATTATTCTTCGACCAATTAGGTAGTTTATCATACGATCCGACGTAAACTCGAGTAGCTTCGCCAAGTTTCTTTCCTCTCCTTTGTCAACTTTTCCCTTACTTAAGTTTAGACTATTGAAATCCACAGGTCGCGTTCGCCGCGAGTCATTATCAGGATAGAAAAATCGTTCAGCTATGTCGGCAATGAATTTCTCAGCCTCGCCTTGATTCTCATCGCTCATTAGTTGCCAGTACTCAGAATAGTCTGCCGAGAATGTTCCAGTATACTTAAACGTTGGAAGAAACTCACGAAGTCGATCCTGACTTGGCAATCTAGGAACCTCAATTGGTACGGATACCAAGCGCGGTCTAGGTTGAGATTGAGCGAATTCCAGCTCTGGCAATTGACAATCATCAGATGGAATAAGCCCAAATTCCAGGAAATGCCTTTCAGCGAAGTCATTTGCCAGCTCTCCTTTGAGTTCGTCGGCCACGTCACCAAAGAAACCGTAGAGCCGTTCACTTTCCGCCAGATCCGATGCGCTCTGTCCATAGTAGAAATAGACTTGTCCAAACTTAGTAGCTTCGGAATTAGGCGCTTGCGATAGTCCTCGCCATACATTTGATGCGAATATAGGACTACACTGAACATACGCACGAAGGTGTCTATCAAGGTCGGCCACACGTCCAATTAAGAGATCTCTTGCTTTCCAAAGGTCGCCGCTCTGAATTCGAGAAATTAAGTACACGAAGAAGAAATGCAGCAGTGTTTTTGTATTGATTGAGTTGTTTGCATAAATGGGATCCGAAATCCGCGATGCCATTTGCCTCCATTCTTCATTTGTTTCACCGGAAGACGATTTACGAAGTAGGTCGTTCAAGCAATCTCTTGTTTGAAGTATCAGGTCGGAGGCGCTCACGATTTGCAGCAGCTGTAAAGACTCCTTTAAAGACTTAGCATTGAAAAGTCCATTGACTTCTTCGTTGAAAGACACGGGCCAGCTTCCATTGGGATTCAAACCTACAAACTCCTGAAGCTGCATCGCAACGGCGATTCGGAGACGAAGGTACTTTCTATTTTCGGACGATATCAACCCTAGATTTACATACTTTTCAAGCTTCTCGTCAATCCATACGCTGGGCACATGAAGCTCCACGGAGTTAGGCTTGGCGATAAAAGATTCGACTCTTGCCAGGGTCGCATCGTAAGCTCGTCGAATCCTGGCCCTATTCTTGTCTTGATCAATTGTCATGCTTTAGACAGTATGAAACATACTAATTGCTTTAACTGCGATCGATTCTGCTCAACAACGAGACGATTTTACGTCTTTTGTCGGAGCGAGAGCGTGCGGAAAACGGGTGATAATCAGGTCAATATCCACGATTCGAATCGGAATTTCAAGATTGGGGGGAACGACTTGGCTCGAACCCGCAAGTTCAGTCGGGCCGCCCGACTGAACTTGCAGTCCTAATCTTCACCGCAATTATCCTGACACTGCTGTACCAAATGCGCTAACGAAAGAAAAGTAGATAGCACACTTACTTTCAATATATTTTTTATGTCTCAAGAAGTACTTAGTCATGCGGTCCTTTTAATTGATAAGCTAGAGATATACGCTTGAGCGATCAGCTTTGAAGGAACCCAAAGAGCCATTGATAAGAAAACAGCAGATATGACATCTACCAAGAGATGCTGTTTTACAAAGAGCGTCGAAGCTGAAACGAGTATGGTGTACAGCAAATGTAGAGAATTAAACAAGGTTAACTCTCTTCGTTGCCAATACATAAGTAAAACCGTCCATGCTATAAGGGAATGCATGCTTGGCAATTTGTTGGCGCTCGGGCGAAAATCTAAAGAGTATATTATCGCAAGTACCTGTTCGGATATCGAGTTTCCCAATGAAGTACTCTCAAGGTGTACTGGAACTGCAATATAAAGAACAAAGGCAACTATTGAACACAATCCAAGCGAAATGGATCCCGCCACAATACTAACGTCTTCTGTCCTTAGGAATATTGGAAACAACGGCAGTCCGTAGAAAGAAATGTAGATCCAAACAAACTCGGGTATAAGTGGAATCGATTTATCGACAGGTGTTATTAGGTTTACTGAAGCAAAGGATGACGCACATACCCCAACACCAAGAAAAAGTAGTAGCACAACTACATAGACAATGATCCACCCAGTCTTAAAATGCAATTGTGTGTGGTGTGATTTGTCTAAGGACTTATTCTGTTCTTTCATTTAGGCGCATCCTCAACCTAAACTTCCAGTTTCGGTGTATTCACAAGGGGTACAAGCGACAAACGAACATATTAGCAGAAGGCGATCTAAATAGCACTTGTGCTAAATCCGATAATAAAACCAATCATATACTCATGCTCGCTCGGAGTCTCGCTTGTAGTATTAATACCCAACTGTGGCAATCTGGGGTACAGTCCTGAACCTCCCAGCGCACTCCTATAGAGACTGTTGGACTGCACCCCATTTTTTGGAGTCGGTATCCACTTAGTTTAGGCTGCGGTTTGGGTTTGTTTGTATTGAAGTTCGTATTCAACGGGGGGCACGTAGCCTAAGCTTGAGTGCAGCCGTTCTTGATTATAGACCAAGTTGATGAAGTGCTTGATCTGACGCTTCGCCTCTTCAGGCGTGCGGTAGTCGGACAGATAGACTTCTTCTTTCTTCAAAGTTTTGAAGAAGCTCTCGGCCACCGCATTGTCGTATGGATTGCCCTTGCGTGACATACTGATTTGAACGCCGTGCTGCTTGAGCAGATCGGTGTACGCGTGGCAGGCATACTGCACACCGCGATCACTGTGATGGATCAACCCCGGCGGCGGCTGGCGTTCGGCAAGGGCCACGTTCATGGCCTCGATGACCAGATCAGCTTCCAGGCTTTTGGACAGCGCCCAACCCACAACTTTGCGTGAGTAGGCATCGAGGATCACAGCCAGATAGACAAAGCCCAACGGCAAGCGGATGTAGGTGATATCCGCTACCCAGATGCGATCTGGCGCATCCGGCCACTGATTCTGATAGAGGTTCGGGTAGACAGGGAACGCGTGCTTGCTGTCTGTTGTAATCGTAAACCCGCGCAGTGGCCTGACCAGCAGGTCTGACTCTTTCATGATCTTCAAGACAAGCTTGCGGTTCACAATCACCCCCTGCCGACGCAGCTCGGCGGTGATGCGCCGATAACCATAGCCAGCCTTGTGAAACGCCAGCGTTTCAATCCGGTCCTGCAAATCAAGTCGTCGCGTCAAGCGATCTTCCGCTGTCCGTGAACAATAGTACTATGTGCTCGCGGGCAGATCCATCAGCGCACATCCTTCTTTCCGCGTGAGCGTGCCCCGGAAGAAGGCGACGGCTTGACGGCGTTCTGCTGTTCCTGAAGCCGGGCGGTTTTTTTTAGAAACTCGATCTGTTCTTCCTTCTTCCCGACTAACCGCTGCAAATCGGCCACTTGCTGTTCAAGCGCCCGTACCTCTGCGGTCGGCGCCGCGCCGGTCGCTTCTCCCCCCAAGCGACCGGATTTGTAAGCCTTCTGCCAGAGCAGAATCGTGTTCGCAGACACCGAGTGTCTGCGAGACACTGAAGCCTGACTCGCTCCTGCCAACACTTCCTGCACCACCTGAAGCTTAAACTCGTCTGTAAAACTGCGTCGCTGTCGCGCCATCCAAAGCTCCTTCCTCTGTTCCCACAAACTTAACACTTATTGGAGACTCTCTCCAGTCCATGGGGTGCAGGTCATGTTCTTCATTATCACGACCATAATTCTCAAGAAATGGCACCACTCGACGATCATATTGTGGATTTGCTAGCTAAAAATGTCATCTATAAGTTTTGCCCATGTTTCACCAAGCAGAACTTTGATCAGAATACCAATTAGTATGACGTTTATCAAAGACGAGAGCCCATAAATCCACGGCATTCTAAGATCCTTGTATTCCAGATAGTCAAGCTTCTTCCATATTTTAAATACATGTAGTTGAATATAGTACCGAGGAATAGAAAACACCCAAATCCCGAACATAGCGAGGATCACTATTGATATGTCGTACTGATAACCAATGTTGCTTTCATTCTTTTTCCAAAGGAACATGTTAACAGAGAGCATTAGAATTAAAGCCTTTGAAATCACCACAAGTTTAGAAAGCGGGGCCAATGCGCGCTTGATCTTGCTTTCATCTCGCCACTTGTAGAGGTCATTGTCAGACCTTGTTAGAAGTTCTGTTTTCAAATGCGCGCCTAGTCTTGCTGCTGTACTAAAAAGTTTAAAGTGCGCCATTCCAACCCACGAAATCAGAAACAAGAGAACAAAGTTTACAAGGATGTAGTAATATCCGAGTAACGAAAAGCCAACATTTGGAGAAGGCATGCTCATGAACCAGTATGTAGAAGAGTAATGCATCACATCATGCACATAGCCAACCGTTCCGAACAGTGAAATCAATAAGATGATAACTGCAGATAGTACATTGGGTTTGTCACGTTGCGGTCTGTGATCAAACATGTTTGTTTCGTCGCTTCTTTTCAAGTCTTCGTCTAACGTGTATATCCTACCTAGGAACGCGAATACAAAGACCAAGTAAACGGGGACTACAATAGCGTAGTTAAGTAGATTCTCAGTATCCTCAAGAAACTGTTTCGTTAAAGGATTCTTGTCAGGCCAAAAAGTTCCGTCGGTCAATGCCCATACACCTTGAACGATTAGAAGTATGAGCACAGAGTAGAAATAGGCCTGGATAAGTTTTTTGTTGAAGCCAAAGCTTCTCAGCGGAAACTCGAACACTGCTGGAAAAGCACCACGAATCGCAGCACCAAGTAGCCTTCTTGCAGCATTGGGTAGCCTATCAAACACTTCACATATTAGACTGTTGGTATACTGTCTTGCGTTCATATTAGTGAGGAACCAGTTTTCATCATCGGCGCGCTATGAATAAATATCGATTTCTGTAAAGACTCGGGAAACGTACTCGAAGTAGATTATTGATGAGAGTATTGCTACCATATGCTATTTCCATAGGAACAGACAATTCTGACAAGGAGGAGGATCACAACCTGCAAGCAAATCCCGACGTATGTTTATCCATAACTCGTTGGAAAGCAGGCTGTGGTAGTTCGCAACAGGGGAAACGCTTACGTTCTTGAACAAACAACAAGGATGGGGCGCGCCTTCCACGTCAAAAAACATGCCCCCCCATGGCCAGCGGCATTTTTCGGAATACACCGATGCTTTTATACGATACTTCTTTGATTTTCTCTTGATAAGCTCTTCGATAGCTGTCGATGCTTTCTGATCAATCGTGTCCTTTTGAAGTTCGTCTGAATACGCAGCTCTGTAATTCGCCTTCGGCTGTAGGAATTGAAACCGCAGATGCTGCAGGATCTCGTACGCTTTTGCGAGAACGAAGAAGTTATCGAGTTCTCGGATGTTTGAACGAGTTAAGGTTATCCATAGTCCGTAACGTGGTCTGTTTCTCCTCACTCTATTGAGATACTCTAGATTGTTAGTCAACACCTCGAAGTCACTGCGATCACCTCGAAAGTTTCTATAAGCTTCTGAACTGGTACTCTCCAAAGAAACATTTATCTCGTTTATCCAAGAACTCGGAAGCCTCTCGACTACAGAACTTGGCAAGTTTAAGTTTGTACATGTTAAACAGTATATACCACGCTTTCGAGCTATAGCTGCATATTCAAATATATGCCCATTTAGGAATGGTTCGCCTTCCCCTTGCAAATTGAGAAATAGTGTGTTTGGAATTGCGTCAAGAACTTTCAGGAACAAGTCCGGTTGCATTAGTCTATCCCTATTCCTAAGCAATGGTCGAACACAGAATTTGCACATCAAGTTGCATGCGGTAGAAACCTCAATTTCAGAGTATATCGGATCATTGTGAATATCAGACTTTCTTAGGGAGCCCAGTAGTTTCAGTACATTACGAACTCTGTCTTTGAAGAAAGAAAGCCGAAAAACGGCACCGGAAGAAATTGCAAATCTCAAGTATCTCAACAGATATGCGTTCATGGCTTAGAGTTTCGATTCCAGTAATTAAGAAAATCACCTTCCAGTCTTACGCCGCATACGTGTAAAATGTAGTAGGCGACCAACGCGAGGCACTTTGAGTATTTCTTGTGTCTCCGCGTAGATGTGCTAACATGAATATCATACCTGTTCACTTGTCCTGCGGCTCGCATACGTTTGAAGTAATCAATTTCTTCCAAGACGCAAAGTTTCTCGTCAAATCCTCCAATATTACCATGCGCTTCGCCCTTCACCAGCATACAGCAACCAGAAATGACCGAGAGAGATCCAAGTCCAAAGACTAGCTTCGAATACCCGTTAAAAAGCTGAAATGCCAAATGCCTTTGCCCCATATCCTTGAGAGGCTGAATAGGAAAGCAGGCTGCGACATATCTGTTTGCTTCGAAGTCAGGCAGAATTCTCTCAAGAAATCCACTAGGTATAATCGTGTCGGCGTCAAGAAAGACAAAGAACTCGGCCTTTGCAAAACGGGCGGCGTTATTTCTTCCAACAGCAGGCGAGCCTCCTTTTACAACCAGTACGTTTTCTTGTTGACACATTTGTTGAGTTCGATCAGTTGATCCAGCGTCAGCAACGATTATCTGAGCCAATGGATATGAAGCTCTAATAGACTTGATTGTCTTCAGAATGTAGTCTGACTCGTTTAGTGCTGGAATTAGAAATGCAACGTTGTTCATAACTGTAGCGATCATAGTTAACACCCTGTGCAATGTGATCGCACTTAGACATGGAAAGTACTTTCAGACAAAAACAGTTGCACATTCATTCTGGATACACATGCTGCATTTAAGGGTTGAATCAAACTCGGCGATGTACCAACAATTCACGTCAACAATAGGACAGCATTCACAGTGATCTGGGGGAATGATATTACCATTCCACTTGGGATCAAACAAGTATAGTTTTGCACAGATTACCAATACCTGATGCAAAGCAATACTCTGCATTGCGGGGTCGACCGACCGTGTTGTAATGCACCCGCCACTGCTCGTCTAGGAATCGCTGAAGAATGCGCAATGCGCGCTGGAGGTGGTTTAGGTCGGGCATTTATACATAGTCCTAATCCTTTTGTGCCAAATGCGCTGGCGGAAAACAGACGCGGATTACTTTTGGATAATGATTAGCAAGCTCGCAGGATTCCAACTAATGCCTAATTGTTGTCCCAGCGAATCTTCCCCTCTCTTGCGCCTCGCTTTGCTCATCTTGAGGAAGCAGCCCAATCAACTGGCGAATGACCGCTTTTAGTGCTTCAATGTCATTCGATTGAACAGCTGCTGCAGACTGAGCAAGAAGGCGCTTTGCAAGTGCCGCATCACTATATGCTTCCTTGCGCGACTTCAAGTACTCAAGGTACTCAATCCAAAACCAAGGCTGACGTTGAACAATGACTGACCCCAAGGACCATAATTCATCTTGCTTCGCTCTTATTACCTCAATTGCATCATGCTGAATGGCCACAGACAAGTCACGTTCCATGATGCGGAAGTACTCTTTCTCGCGCGAGGTACCATATTGCGTCACTATCTCTCTGGTATTCATCAACTGCTGTTGTGCGGCTTCTATTGACTGCGGGAGCTCCAGTATGTCCTCAATGTAATCCACTGCCGCTCGCATGTCAAGCAACTTTTTCTCGGCCTCGCCACGGGCATCTGCGTCACTTTGGGCAGCTCTTACCTGTCTGTCTACAACATCTACAATCTGCGCCTGCTCTAGCCGCTCCACTTCTTGGAGGGCCTTAGTAACCTCTAAATCGGCTGCCTTCACTAAGCATGATGTGAGACGCTCGTGCTCTTCCCGGAATTCATCTGCAAGACTTTGCGGGGATTTTGGTTCATAGTGGGATTTGAACAAGTCATCAAACTCTTCATCCAGAACAGGAACATACGCTTTCACTCTTATTACACGTGATGTGTCTATTTCAACAACGATCTCAACATCGCTGCCATATGGGATATCTCGCTTCACTCTTGGATCATCCGGTCGGATTTCAAGATACCCGATAAGTCGATTACGATCAGCTTTAGATTCGTGTTCGCCTTCAACAAACGGAATTCTAATTGTATTTCCCTTAGAGGCTGGTTCTCCCTTTCTTAGTGCAACAGCGCATTTATGCTTGACCGCAGGTGTTTTTGCTGGCAATCCCTGACCTTTCCTAAGCAGTAAATCGAGTTTATTGTTCGCCTGCGCGATGCCTATGGAGTGCGGTAACGGAGGGCTGGTGATTACCATTCCAACCGTATAAGTGAAACCGCCTGGAGTGCATTGTAGTACTGTTCCTTGTGGGTCCATCAGCCTTATCACATATTCATTGCGGCGTCCCTTTTCTGCGAGAATTTCCGTGAGAAATGTGCCGATTTCCGTGAGCCGGTGAACTCCGCTTCTCCACTTGCTTCTTTCTTCTGACACTTCAATTGTGAAGCCATTGAATGATTCTACTTTCGGATGAAAAACGCGACCACCAATTGTAGGATTTGTGTCGCTTCCTACGGGCTCATACTCTAACATGATCGTGAAGCCTGCAGCCTTTGTTGCCTTGGTGGCAGTATCGAGTTTCTGTGTCCCTGCGAAGATGGCCGCCCCGCGTGCAACAACTGTGAGCGGATCAATCGAATGATCTATCGCAGAACCGATTTCCTCCCTTATCTTCTCCTGTAACCAGGGAAACAAGGATGAACCACCGACCAGGATTATCTTTTCGAGGTCATGACCTGAAAGTCCCTTCTCGCTTAGTGCTCGCTTACATAAGCTAACGGCCTGTGTTGTCCAAGGGTCAATGAGGCGCTGTATCTCATTTGGGTTGACTTCAGATGTGAAATCTATCGGATCTCCGTCAGCGTTATTGCACAGGTAATCAATCTCTATAAGTGTCGGCTTTCGCGTCCGAGATACGGCTATTTTTGCCTTCTCTGCTGCGTTCTTTAGCTTACCGAATGCGGCCCGCCATTTTACATTCCGTCGGTCGAAATCTGGCAACGTTCGTTCAGCCGCGAGCTTTGGCACCAAGAGTTTGTCAACGATATCCCAATCAATGTTCTTACCACCAAGAAAATTGTCCCCTGCGTGATTTACTACTTGAATCAGACCATCTCGCACTTGTATGACAGCAGCGTCGAAAGTTCCTCCACCGAAATCAAATACAAGCCAAAATGCTCTTGATATGCTGCTTTGAAAACCATACGCCATGGCTGCGGCGACCGGCTCTTGCAAGAGCGGCGACACTTCGAGCCCCGCAAGCCTAGCCGCTCGCGTTGTTGCGCTGCACTGCGGCTCATCGAACGCGGCAGGAACGGTAATGACCGCCGCCCTTAAATCCTCTCCAAGACCGACGTGTACATCAGACTTCAGGGACTTGAGTACTTCGGCTGACAGCTCTTCAGGTAGCATGGTTTTACCAACACGCTTGAACTCCTTGCGAGCTGGCTCGCCCATTCTCAACTTGAATTCTGTCGCAGCGTTGTCGGGGTCATCGACGAATCTCGCTTTGGCTTCTGCACCAACTCGCAGACTGCCATTCTTGTTGTACCATACTGCTGACGGAGTGAGAACAGAACCATCTTGGTTATTAATGACCTCGACGCCAGTATCTCTAAGCACCGCAACGGAGCTGTTGGTGGTGCCCAGATCTATGCCAAAGTCAATTGTCATCCTATTCAAGATTAGTCTCCTTGGACTGGTCTCCGTCCTTATTTTCGGAACTATTCATTGCGGTTGTACTTTGATTCTCCGGACGAAATACGATTACATCGGCTCTCTGAACGATGTAATCTCTAAAGTAGATTGTAGGCTTGACCGTTTCTCCCACAGTATCCTGAGTTACGTCTGCAGTAGGCTGGATCGCTAGTATGTTGACAGCCATTCCGGACGTATATGGTTCATCAGTGTACGCACGCAACTCGACCTTCGCGTTCTTTAGCGACTCGATTGCCACATCCACGTGTCGCGCAATCTTGATCGTAAGGTCATCAGCGGCACTATTCGATCGGTTGATGGCTGTCTGAATGCGCCACAGAGCGGTAGCAACTACGACGATTGACTGCACAAGCTGGCTGTTCAGTTCAAGATGTGTCAATGTTTCGGCCTTGTTCTTCGTTATCTTCTTGGTTGATTCGGCGCTAGTGTCGTCAGAAAACACCATGGGACGCCTGCGATAATCCATGGTCATCGCCTTGCTCCTGCGTTGTATTGTCGCACCCGTTCGTTAAACGACTTGAGCTTCGCGTCATACAACGAGTACTTACTGATTCTATCTGCGACTAATGCATTGTGCCGCTTTACCAACTCGTTATGTCTCTTAAGCGCAGCGTCATACGCTAGCTTGTTGACGTCCAAACCATTCGCAATCTGCCACTCAAACTTGTTGACTTGCGCGCGATATGACTGAAGCTCATTTTTCATGATCCCCAAGACAGAGTCCAAGCCAGCGATTTCGCCCTCCATTCCCCGTAGTTCAGATCTCTCCAGCTCAATCGCGCTTCTAGTGGACACCAAATCCCGTCGTGAGATCTGATCATTCACAAAGATGAATACTACAATAGCAATAATTATTAGATAGGGGAGTGATTTCCGCCAATTACTTGTTCGCGCATGCGTCGAGATATGGTCCTTCGTGTCAGCGTTCTCTGCTGATGGCTGTACCTTCGCACTCTGCCACCATCCATATATCTGCTGTTTGTACGTCTTATCTTTACATATCTCCCAAGCGCGTTTGAGCAAATCTGCTGCTTTGGAGTAGTCACCATGTTCAGTCGCTTCGTTTGCTTGACCCACCAGAACCGACGCGTGTGCATTGTCGACAGCATCCATACTTGATTCGACATTGACTATCGCTTCGTCTAATCTGCTGATCAGAAGCTGGCTACGAGCAAACCTACGTGCTAAGTGTAAGATAGACCCTACTTCTCGCCATTCATGTGTAGCCTGAACAAACTGTCCTGCACACGTCTCAATGGTATCTGCTACAAGGTCGTAAGTCTGGTCCACTATCAACTTCAACGCAGACGCCGGTTCATAACATTCAATTTCCTCGTCTTCAATGTCCTCCTCGCTGTCTTCGGCTGTCTCCTCTTCGTCGTAAGTTACGAATACGTCAAGCGTCGACAACGGCAACGCGGTATCCTTAACAAGCCTGTTTGCAAGCGCGTGGCCTAATTTGGGTTCATCCTTTAGTTCTGCCCCTACATTCTTGCATGCTGCTTTGACTCGCTCTGTTTCGGGCAGAATGCACTCTTTTACTACTTGGTAGATCGAGTCCTTATCGAACGGGCCTTCGCGGAGACGTGCGAAGGTCGTATGTGCGGACTTCGTGTGTCCACTAGTCGCATGTGCAATAGCAACCCCAACGCTGATGCGAATCACTGAATTAATGAGCGCATCATCAATGACCTCGGCCGACTCTGGCGTAAGTCGAGGATCGCTGATCTCTGCAATACGGGTCTCCAGTTGGACGCGGAAGCCTGGATAGCCGATAGACTGATACCAATAGTGATAGGCTAATTCCCAGTAATTAGCCATCTTCGCAATATCGTCTTGAGCCAGTTGTCCCTTTTTGTGAAGGTTCTCAAACCAGAGCGCCCACGTGTGAAATAACATTGCAAGATTGTGAGTCGCCTTGGAGCGTTTTCGTTTCGTAGTAATCGCCTCGTTCCAAATCGCGATTGCTCCATTTGGATCGTTTTGCTCGAGAAGAAGTATTGCTCGATCATCTGATCCCTCGGCCTCCATCGGCCAGAACCAAAACAGCTCATGCACAATGCGATTGATAGGATCTTGAAGGACATGAATCGCGGCTGTCACTTCGTCGACTGTGATTTCGGCAGAATATGGTGGAACTCTACTCACCTTGATCTCTGACCCGACCTTGAGGGCTGTTTCCAGTCTTTTTCCAATGCGCCGTACATCTGTGGGACTTGCATCCGTTCGCAGCCCAAGTACACGAAACGCGTTTCGCCTGTAGATTTCCGGCGTGGCAATCTCGCCAAGTTTCTCTTCAATAACATGACGACCGGTGCTCATAGTATCCTATCGCTCATGGTTCCTTACATACATATGCCACGGCGCCACAGCCGAATCAGCGGCTCATACTGTGCACGTATGTCAGGTAGCTTGGTAATTGCCTCCTCGAGCAGGTCAGCGGCTTCCGTAAGCCTCCCCGGTTGCTTCGCTAACTCCAGTGCGCGACTAGCCTTGATCTTCGCATCACCCGACTTTCCCATTTCCTTGTTCGATCCAAGAATGTCCTTTGAGCTACCGGACTCCACGAAAACGCGTTTTGATGTTTCTTCTTGATCACTTTCGTTTTGCCACCTTATCAGGTCTCGACCAAGATCAATTGCTGTTGGATAGCGTGCGGCTGGATCTAAGTAAAGGCATTTAGAAACGATTGAGTCCAACCATTCATCCACAATTGCATTATAGAAGCTTGGCGGACGTGCCTTCCCTAAATTCGTGACTCCTTTCGCTATGTCTCGGTCGACAAGCTCGGGGTAAGGGAACGAATCTGTCAATAACAGATACAACGTGGTGCCGAGAGACCAAACATCAGCAGCCGGTGAGTCCATATTCTCGAATGATTCTGGTGGCTTGAATCCAAGGGTTCCTCGCGCACTCACCAATAACGTTAGAGGATTAACTCGTTTGGCTAGGCCAAAGTCGCCCACGCGAACCCGAGTGCCGCTGCCATCATAACCTATTAGTATGTTTTGTGGCTTAATATCACGGTGGACAATCGGGGGATTCTCTGAATGAGCAAGACCGATTCCCGCGCATACTTGCTGTAGGATTTCAACTGCATCTTTCACAGGCATCAAGGAATTGCGATAGGACCTCCAGTAACTGTCAAGGCTGCCTCCAGGGACGTATTCCATCGTAAAAAAGCCAAAATGACCATCTTTACGTTCAAGAACGTCTGCATCAAAAACGCGAATCACGTTGGGGTGCCCGATTTTGGAGAGCAGTACAGCCTCGGAGAGCATACGCTCGACATCTTCAAGGGATTCGACTTCATCCTTGAACACTTTCATGGCTTGACGGCCTAAGAACCGGTGCTGCACGCGGTAAACTTCGGCGAACGCACCTTCCCCAATCATCCGCTCAATCCGGTAGGATCCGCGTATGTGATCGCCCTCGCTTAGTATTGACATTCTTGGGATCCTCCAATTCGCTCGGGCTTTCCGCGCCAGATCATACTACTCGCTTGTAGACAACAAGTGACGCCTCCCGTTGCCCAAATAGTCGTGAGCATTTCCAGCGCTTCACGGGTGTTCGTGAAGTGGGTATAGAATTTCCGACACTGCCCTTTGCGCAGCCTAATGTTGCCGTACCAGAATCCACTAGTTTTCAGTTTGCTCTTGTAGAGGGAGAATATGGATTATGCGGCCACAATCCATCCCATGCATAGGACTTCAGCTTGTGCCAGAGCAATATCGGTAGCCCTCGCCTGCTTGCCAGGTGGATAGCCATAATTCCGTAGTATCCGCTTAATAATAGCATGGATGCTCGCTCTTACGTTCTCACGTACGGTCCAATTAATGGTCACACTATTTCGTACGGCCTTTACAAGCTCCTGAGCGACTAATCGAAGTGTCTGGTAACCGAACACCTTAACCGCACTATCATTCACCTCGAGTGGATCTGGTCTGCCCCCAATTCCGGTACAAGTTGCGGGATTACAGCCTTGTTTCGGCGCAGGCGGCGTATTGCCAAGCGAGCCGTGTGATCTAGCCGTGTTCTAATTCACACGCCACATTCTGGAGAGCATTCTAACGCAGTACTCTGGCATCCGGGTATTCACCCGAAATATCATCCAGTGCGTCTTGAATCTCTTCCTCATACTTGCAGTCATGTCGAAGATACGCAATCCACATCAGCATTCCAGTGTTGTGCCTTGCAGGTATCTTCGGCAGGATATCAGCGCCTCTCATTTCAGTCTGCCGGCTACTTCCCAAAAGAACTACAAAATCACCGACAGCGTCAGGAGCTACTTTGAAAAAAGTGCTTCGTGAAATCTTTGTCTCTGCCGTTAGGGGATAATAGTCACTCCACATTGAATGTCGCCTGTTGGTGCTGTGAATGTTAGTTCGCGAATAATCTCGACACGCTGTGCAGTCTGACCGTGTTGTAATGCGCTCGCCACTGCGTGATCTGGACCTGCGCCTGCTTTACTGTATAGAAGATCTCGCCTTTCAAGATTTCCTTCAGCCTGCAGTTGAAGTACTCAATGTAGCTGTACTCCGAAGGGCTGCCAGAAGACAAAGAGTATCTTGCACTGCAAACTCTGTTAAAGGGTCATATTGGAAAAAACACCCGGGTGATTGTGTACATTTGTTGCATGTGTAAGTACTTAACTCAACCTCTCTACATCGGCTTCATCCAATGGTTCCTCGACGGCATTTCGCAGCCAGCTTACCTTGATGCCTTGACTTGAACGTCCTTCAATCGTGACGGTGACTTTTCCTTCATCACTTTGGTCTGCCAGATTTGCAACGGCCTTAAATACCTTGAAGACCTGGTCACTATTTGCCCGGAACTTTATCGTGACTGCAGGTATGCTTTCAACCTTTTGACCACCAGGTGGCTGAATTGCGCTACCTCCTAACACAGGTCCATCGACCGTGATTGAAGCCCCGCGAGTAGTGTCGCCGCCGGAATCGACTCCTCCTGACACATTGGGAGTATCACCGGAAGACGTCGTCACGGGTGTTTCTGGAGTCGGAATTGCGGTCGGAACGATGATGAAACCTGATTCGATATCTACCTCATCCTCGGACATCATGCGATTAAGCACAACGCGATTCGGATTGACATCGAACTTCCCTGACGTTCCAAGAGTAGGAGTGTTGCCGCTCGTGTATCCGAACAGACCTTCTTGTACACCTTTCACGACAGCCTTTCGTATCGCAGCTGCCGACTCCAAGCGCGGAGGTTCGTGGAAACCGAGGATTCCATAGAAACTGTCCACAACATTCGCAACCAATAGTCCGAGTCGTGGCTGCCCATCGGGGCCAACTTCACCAAAGCCTATTCGTTCAGTCATCTTTCTCGGTGTGACTGTGGAAAACACTTGTTGTTTGCCAATCGTCAACAACTCCATCACACGATTGTGAATCTCTGTAGATTGCAGCGGTCTGCCAGTGTTGGTAACCTTCTCGATACCTTCGGCCCTTCCACTTTCAGTTTCATTCATAATCGGCAACCAAACAGAATTGTAAAGATCCTTGAAGGCGGACTCGGCTGCAAGTTCATCCGTACGTCTTCTCTCCTTCAATTCATCAACTTGCTGGTCGGTTAGCCTAAGCGATTTGCGTTTCGAGTCAACACGTTCTATTGCGATGACTGACCGAATCGCTCTTTTTATGCCCTCTGCCATACGCTTATCTGGTACGACAAGACCGAGACCATTTCGATACCGTCTTGGTTTATTCCCATACTGAAACAACAGTGTCATTGCCTGCTTTTGTTGCTCATCTGATGGTAACACTGCAAAATCAAGCGGCATGTAGCCTAATAGAAACTGCGGTTCACCATCCGGGATTTTCGTTGAGTCTTCAGGCCAAACAATGGCGCTTTTTTGACCGGCAAGTTTATCAAACAGTTGTTTCCGAACGCGGTCAAGAACTTCTTTCTCTGTTACAATCTTTTGCTCGTCTTCAATCAGCTTGACGACGTTTGGGTCTTTCTTGAAGCAGTAGCGAACGCCGTCATAGTGCAGATAGACGCATAGATTCTTCAAGTCGGCCAGCACCGACTTTGCCGTGATATTGTCTAAATCAGGACCAACACACACTGCAAGCAACTCACTCTCGGTGACTCCTGGAGGAAGATGTTCCGATTCGTCTTTGCCAGTTCGCTTCAGCCCGCCAAACGAATAAACCAGAATTGCCGTTGCGAGTCTAGTGGCCGGTCGCACATTTGCAAGTGACGGCGTTTCCCTGGCCAAACGGTCATCAATCTGTTTTGCCCGAGCCGACGGTCCAGTAATGTCTTGTGAAATCGCGGCATCGTAGTCGTTCTGTGCGCCAAGCTCCTTCAGCATCTGCAAACGAACTTCAGCCGACTTCAGCGGAATGTCGCCCGGACCAATCAATGATGCTGTGGTGCCTTCTTTCTTCATCGCATGTAGCACACGACCGATGAAGCGAATCGCGCCACGTGTACGCTGATATGCATCAAGCGATGCCCAACGGTCTTTCATTGCGTCTATCAGAGCAGGATGGAAGGGATAGGCTTTCTGAATGCGGTCCCGCAGTGCAATGCCTTCTTCCTCTGCCTGTCGTCGCCCGGCATCAGTCTCGGAATGCGATCGTTGCATGCCGCTTACTATTCCACTGTAAACATCGGCCGCTTTCTGTGCAGCGTCGTCAGGTGGTGTCCCGCCCAAAAGCCTTTTCTTAATGACATGCAAGACCTCGTCGCCTTGCACAGGCTCGCGCAATTGATCCACTCGGTCAGCAATATGGTCGAGTTCCTGGAATAGCGAAAGATGGTTCAGTGCTTCTTTGCTGTTGCTCCATGGCAAGGAATACACCATCGCCCAGTTACTGCTATTCGCAACTTCAACCGTCAGGTTTCCGATGAAGTCTTTCACTTGCCGCTGCATAGTGGAATCACCAATGACTACGGCGCCAGCCCGCTCCGCGTACTTCAATAGTTCGTCGATCAAGATCAAAACAGGACGACCGTTGGCACCAACAGTCAGGAGCTTGCGAATGTCATCACCGCTCATCGAAACGCGGTCTCGATCAAAAGGCTCCGCAATAGGCCATGCCTTTTTCGGATCTATCTGCCACGCAATCCAACCCCACATCGTTTGGATTGTAACACCTTCCACCATCTCCTTCATCTTCGCGCTGAACTTCTCGCCGTCGAACACAGCCACAGCCACGTTGTCCGGTTTGGCATAGCCTTCAAGTTCTGGGACGCCAGTCAATTTCATCCGCGATCTTGCGGCGTGCAACAACGTGGCAAGGGTATGTGACTTACCCCCACCAAACGGTGTGCGCAGTTTCAGGACACGATTGTATTTGCCTTTCCCCGCTAACGATGCGAGCACTTCATCAAGCAATCGCGAAAGATCGGTCGTGATGTAGGTTGCACCGAAAAAGGCTTGCGGATCCCGATAGACAGCTGGAAGTGTCGGACTATTTTCTGCAATAGCTCCGAGGTCAATAGCAAAATCGGAATCGTTCAGTGCCCCTGATTCGACATCAGGATGAAGGCGGACGAGTTCTGTCCAAGGGCGAAGAGTTACTTTGTTCATTTTATGTTTCTAAATCTTGTGTGTTGGCCAGAGTTCTTCAATCCGCTTGTACATGTCCATGATAAGAAACTTGTCCTGACTCAATCCTGTCCCAATCGAATTGACTACCGTTGCAACATCTTGATGTGATTTCACTACAACAAACTGAACCGCTGACAACTCAAACGTAAAATTGTGTGGTACTCGCCACTCGCGTTCGTGAGAATAATCTGTCCCGTGTCCTTTTCGATTCAAATGCGCATATCTGTTCTTGAATGCCGTTTTGAATGCATGTTTGGGCGCATAGGGAGTGACGAAGGCATCCACATGTGGATTCCAGCCCGGATTGTACTTCTGTTTATTGTAATGATCAGGGCGCATGTATATCGCAGGAGCGCCACCCGAATTAAATAGATGCTCCTTTGTGAACCCGACACCGTAAGGTGAGTACCGTGCAGTATGGTCTATTAATGACCACCACGGACATTCTGTGAAAGGAACCGCTGGTAAGCCAGTCCAAGGCATGTTGGTTGCCAAGATTGTTCGACTCGTTAGTATGCTAATAAGGCGACCAATCGCACCGCCACTTACTGCCGCAATCTGACTCTCGGCTGCTGAATCCTTGCCGGTAAAACCTTTTTGTGGAGCTTTCGTGAAATGCGCGACGTAGTTAGAGAAATCGGGTCGATTCATTATAACCTCAGAACGTGATTAGACTCCCAACGTCCCTTGTGCTGGCGCCGGATTAAATAACCCCTGTTCAACCAGCCCGCGCCAATTCGCCAGCAGCTTGCCGAGTGCAGATTGCTCCGCTGTAGTCGTGGTAACAAGTGTTTCGGTGGATTCGACGTTGCCTTTTAGTGCGGGGCCTGCGAGGGCTTGGGCAACAAGGCGTAGGTGTTCAGGGTTGGGCTGCGCTTGGTCGAGATAGGATTTCAAGGATCGCGGTTGATGCTCGACCAACCACAGTACGCGATGCAGCACATCCATCAATGGAGCAGGTTCGCTGCCTTCCGGCAAACCCAGTTTGTCATCGTCGCCGCGTTCGGTGAAGTCACGCAGATGGTACGTCCCCTTCTTCTTGGCAAGCAGTGCATTGACACCGTTCGATAGTCCTTTCGGACCGTCCAGTTCTACGGGTTGTCCATAGCTCATGACAATCGCCTCGCCTGCGTCGAGATCAGCGTTGCCGTACGCATAGCGCCACAACACATAGAAGCGTGCAGTGCCATCAAGCGATTCCACGTTGGTGCGGGCATCTTTGAAAATCTTCTTCAGCAGGTAGTTCAGCACCACGCCTTCCACTTCGGCCAAGAAGCCTTCGGCAGGCATCTCTTCGCCGTTCGCCTTCTCCACACGCGCAAACTGCGTGTAGGCTTTCAAACCTGCTCCGACCGCCGCAATCACCAAGTCTGCACCGCTGATTCCCATTTCCCACAATGTCTCGACGCGTTCGCTGACGATGGATTCAATCTGTGGACGTACTTCGGATTCATAGGAGCCTGTACGAGTTCCTTCACGCTTGCGGGCAACGAGAAATATCGAAGCACCGAGTGAGGCTGTCTCTATGGCGAGTAGCCTGGCTGAGCGCTCTGTTTCCAAGGGCCACGCTTCAGTGACAGTCAACCCTGCCCTTCTCATAGCATCAACCAAGGTTGCCCAGCCGAGAGTGGTCTTGTGTGCATACACAATTGTTACTATTCCTGCTGGCTTAAGTGCTTTCGATGATTGGCTAAGCGATTCGAACATCATACGCTCGTACTCTGACTTGGCCTTTTCCATGTCGCCGTCGAATCGTCCTGAAAGAGCTGTCACTTCTTGTTTCTTTGGCGTTAGATCGGAAGAGAAGTGGTCCGAGTAAGCGCGGCCAAGCGATCGTTTCATCCAAACGTAAAAGAAGTCCGAGATATCTGCGTACGGAACGTTGTCGTAGTACGGCGGATCTGTAACTACAGCGTCAATTCTCTCCAAAGATGATGGCAGCTCAGTTGCAGTTCCTCTTAAAACTTCCGCAAAGTTCGTGTCCGACCATACGCTTCTAATAGCGTCCAGTTGTGATGCGAGAATTGAATGAGCGTTCGATCCAGTGGAACCGAATGGCGCCAGCTCAACGAAGTCTGTTAACATCGCCAGCGCATGGCGAGCAAATGTATCTGAAGTTGCCTCGGTTTGGCTTATCCATCTGCACAGAGTACTACCGTAATCAGCAATTTTGTTCGTCATTGCGGCAAGGTAGGCGGAAATTGCGCGACCTCGTTCATCGTCCCGATTGCACATCCATTCCCCGGCCGCGATTGCTTCCGTCAGCGAAACAAGAACTAGCATTTGTCGCGTCGTAAAAAGATCAGCGAAGGTCAAAAGCCCGTGACGCGTTACGGCAGACATCCCGCGCGCATTGGGTGATGGACGAACTGGGTTAATTGGTTCGTGCGGCAGTTCCAGGCCAGTCTTATGTAGAAGGTCAGTTAGTCGAGCTTGAATGTGTGCGTCTTCCGGAATGAACTGGCTGGGCAAATCATTGGACGAGATGTATACCTTTCCGCGGGAGGAAGGCCTGACCGCAACAATTGCCATTAGCTGTCGCCCAACTACCCTACCTTTTCCACAATCCTGAACGTAATTGGCGTCTGCAACAGTTCCACAGAAGGGGCAGGTTGCGTTCCCAGCCCTGCTGAAGCCAGCCGGATCAAACCCCAGTCCTTTTTCAGTCGTCGCTTCCACAACTTCAAAGCGCACCTTCTTCGCTCCGCTCGGCGCAATCATCTTCAGCGCAACGTAGCGCTTCGCCTTCTTGCATAGCCATGTCTGACGCACGAGCGGAACCGTTGCACCGCACGCAGCATTTTTGCAGGTCACTGTCCGTGTCCACAAATAGGCGACCGGTGTCAGGAACTTCTCGTCTGTTGTCTCTTCACCAAGACTTGCCTGCTTGCTTTCAAACCCCTTGGCCGCAAGCTCGGTTTGGTTCTTTCCGAATTCCACTCGACTCGTGGGCGCAGCTGGATCAGGTATCGGCGGATATAAGTCGCCGATTTCTGCCTTCACGCGTTCAAGCACCCACTCCCCCCAGTAGCGCACTTCGTCGGCCAGCCCACCCCACGTGCCGTTCGGTCCCGTCATTCCTTTTGCGTTCGGATCAGGCTTGCCGTACTTCTGCGGATAGACCAGCGTGCACAGTTCAATAATGTGCGCGACAGGATTCAAATCCAACGCATACGCTTCGCATCCCAGCCGCAACGCTTCCAACGGAATTGCTCCACCGCCTGCAAACATATCCAGCACCTTCGGCCTCGGTGCGCGCCCCTCGCGAATATCCTCGACTGTGACCTTCTTGCCTAACTCTTCAGTCAGTCGCTCGGCGTGCGCTTCCAGAATATGCTGCTCGGCTTCCTTGATAACCTTCGGATCACCGGGATACTTGCACAGCCGCTCAACAAATTTCGCGGCATTGGCCCGCCCCAGACTCTGCTTCTTATTGTCCGGACCGTTCTCCGGCACAAACCGCGATTTAGGCACTAGCGCGCCATACACGGCAGCGCGACAAGCAACCAAAGGTCGTCTAGCCCACCACAAATGCAAAGTCGAAATATGTCCCTTGCGGACACTCTTCTCCCGCGAGGCTTCTTTACTAATTGCCTCGATCGGCAAGTAATCTTCTATTAGGCGAGGGGAGTTACCTTGATTATTGGGCATTGCTTTAAAACTTCTCGTCGTGAGGTTGGGGCCAATTCTTGCTCAGCGTGACATCGCCATTCAATGGACGACAGACACTTATGAATTTGATGCACTTAATGAATCCAGTTCATCGAAAAACTTCAATAGTTCAATAGGTGCGTTTTCGGGTGTAAGACAGTCCACTAAATCATTTAAACGAATTGTGAGACCAGTGTGTTTTTGAAGAATCCCTACAAACTGGCCAAAGATTTCAGTTCCGCGAAGAACTTCAATTCGTGTTTGCAAGTCTTTGCAATTGTCTAAGTAAGCTAGCGCAGCATTCGTTCCCTTTGTCCGACTGTCATTCATGTCAGATCCTACTTCGTTCCGAACATAATAAAATTGCACCTTTTCAACAAAATCTGAACGTGTTGACTTGTATACAATTTCTGATGCATCCCAAAGCCATGTGTCTATCTCTGTTCCAGAAGGGACAGTTTTCCCGGCCTTGTCTGCTGCTGACGTAACTGCTGCACGCACAGTAGAAGGATCGATAAGGTAGTTTTCAATTGAGTAGCGATTCCATATGTGAAAACGCTCAATTCCTTTGGATTTTGCTGTCCCTGCTTGATGTTCAAGCATTTCAGGAGGCGCAACGTCTCTGTCACGCAAAACGTACCAACTGAGGTTGCTACCTATCATCCTCTGAAACAATTCTGCAAGATCTTTAATCATCGTGAACTTGTCAACACCTCGAAACGGGAAAATAACTATTTGATTTGCACCTGTGAAGAGGTTTTTCTTTAGTTTCTGCGCTAGGGTTGGCAATAGAGATTCATCCGTTTGACCCTCAACAAACAAGCATCGCTTACTTTGAAAGAGCAAAGCGATATCGAGATTGCTCAATTGTCCAAGTTTCCTGTACTCGGTTAACAAGTGTTCAACTTGGTCGATAGGCTTGATTGTCGTAGAACTAGGATCAACCGGCAATACTGATTCAATGGGAGAACAAGAAATCAGGTCTTTCGAGTGGGTTGACACAATAACTTGCAGTCCAAAAGTTCGCACGAGTTCTTGAAGGAAACCTGCCAGTTGAGTTTGCAATGATGTGTGAAGATGCGCATCAGGTTCGTCGAGCAAAACTACGCTTGTTTTTCGCCATGCAATAAACGTACAGATCTTCAGAATCTGGTGAAGTCCCGAGCCGGCAGATACTATGTCGAGGTCATGCGTTCCTTCTCGATATGGAGCGCGAATTTCAAGGTCGCGAAGCTCGTCGAAAGCCACTCGCTGCACATCTAAGCCAAAATGTCGTTTGACAGCATCGGCAACAAAATCGAACCCAGGAGCACTAGGCGTGCCGGTCGATACCTGGCTAAGAGTAAGCAGTGCGTTACGGAGTATTGAAGATAATTGTCCTGCGATAGCATGGCGGTGAATCTGTGCGGGTACGCGATACTCTTCGTGAGGTGAGAGTTCAACATGGCCTGGAATAAGCATTGGTGACATTGCCAACGCATCTTTTATTGCATCGGCCCCCATCGCCTTGTTCCAGTCCGTCACTTTTAGGTTTAGACCACCGAAATAGAAATTCAATTGTGTCTCAAAATAGAACCCATTCGACAATTCCGCTCGCACGGTAATCGGCATCCATGTATTCTGACTTTGAAATTTCCTGCCGTGCCAGAGATCGCGTGGTTCGTTTACGGGTAGAAAATCAAAACCCGACAATGTCCTCCCCACTGTTTGTACCTGCCACGATGTGTGGTTGACACAGAGGCGAAGACATTCGAATGCCACAGAGATCGACTGGAGAATCGTACTCTTGCCCGAGTTGTTTACACCTGTCAGAACAGCATACTGAGGCAGTGTTATCTCGGTATTAACAAATCGCTTGAAGTTTTTGACTGTCAATTTGCTCACGTAAAGCGGGCTGTTCGCTACAGGCAAGTAAGCGGCAGGATAGTCCACCTTAGAGTCTTCAAAAAGCTCTGGTTGGTCAGCTGACATACTTGAGTCCTTATATTGCGGTTCTGATAGCATCCGCTGATATTTCGTAAAACCGTGCAGCCATGATTTCGCGCTTCGCATGATCAAGCACAACACCCGGATTCTTGATAGCGACATGTTCCGGTTTTGCACTCGTCGGATTCCAGACTACAGATAACCAGTACGTGTCACCTAATTGTTGCGCTTTGTACCACTCATTAGTAGTCAATCGCACGGGCTGACCTTTAACTCGACCCTTCACTTCAATCCGGCGAACATCCACCTCGCCTGTTTCGGCATCTTTGATTCGGTGCGCACGAATGTCGAACCCCAGCTTCAGATGTCCGACACGCTGAATTCGGTCTTCGGGAAAGCCCTCTGCGATAAGAGCTGCGATAACTACATCTTCGGCAGCAAGTTCACTCTTCCTGCGGATGTCGGGATCAAGTTCGTCAGCAAGCGCCGACAACTGTTCATCCACATCACTGTCCGCTGTTAGAACAACCGCTGTCGCAACATGTCTCACGGGGCCTGTACGAGCCACTGCAAGGCGGTCCAGTCCTGACATACGTTCATCACGAGATCGTTCCAACTCTCCGACGCGCTTTAAGGCTTCATCTGCTGCAAGTTTGTAGTCAGGATTCTCGCGCGATTGCGGCAAGAGGTCGTAGTAACGTTCTTGTGCGCGTCGAATTCTCGCTTTGAACGAGTTTGCAAGATATTCTCGAACCACGCCGACAATCTTCTCCCGTTCAGATTGAACCCGAGCACGACATTCGAGCTGGTAGCCACTCTTCAAGAAGTCAGATGCGCCCTGCGTGCTTGATGCTTGCCATGCTTCTGGTATGTGCTCGTGTGGCAGCAAGTCCAGCAAAGAATCGCAAGGTACAATCTCGAAATTGTCTGCTTGTTCCTTGACCGCAACAAGCTCGCCGTGCAATATGGTATCCTGCCCCTTGATGTCCTTGCCTTTAATCGCGATCTCAAAGAAGTGAAGCTGATACGGGGTTGCCGCAAATGGGTCCACAAAGAAACCGGACATTCCAACACTTGGCGCAAGTTTTTCCGTCAGCTTTTCATCCACTGCTGCATAAAGCGGATGTCCCGGACCGACTAGCACTGCGTCCAAGTGGGCGTCTTGTTCAAGTACCTCTTTCTGAAAGGTGACTTTCTTGTACTGTGTGTCCGCTTTCCCGACCTTCGCCACGGAACGAAGGCGTTCTGACCGAAGATCCTGCAGGACGTGTTCGATCCTAAATAGTCCGTCAGCGCGCTGTTCCACACGAAGTCCTACTTCCTTTGCAGCTTTCAGGAAGTGTGATTCAACATATCGCGGCATCAATCTGCGTTCTTCAACTTCGAGGCTCTTGTGCTGAAAATCTTTAAAGTCAACGAAGCTCCTTGCTAACGCAATGCCGGTAGACTCTTCGTACTCTTTCAATCGATGTGGGTCTATGCGGTCGATTTGATCAATGTACTCATCGAGGCGCCGCGGATCATAAGCAGCTTCACGAAGAATTTCCGGAAGGTTTACGTCGTTAAGGGATAGCACTTCACCAATGACATCGAAAACTCTTCCACCCAATGCATCGTTCATTTGTTCCAATTTCTCTAGGAGCCTGCTGAGAATTCGACCTTCGATGATCGGGTCACCCAATTCCGACTCTGTCGCTACGAAATTGAATGCGTAGACATCACGTTCTTGTCCAATTCGATGTATTCGGCCAAGCCGTTGTTCCAATCGCGTCGGGTTCCAAGGCATGTCGTAGTTAATCATCAAATGACAAAACTGGAGATTGATTCCTTCGCCTGCCGCTTCAGTTGCGACGCAAACCTGGGATTGTGTCCTAAATTGCTCTTGCGCAAACTTCCGCTGGTGAGGATTCATACCACCATGAATTTCGCACGTTGTATATCCCCATTGTTCCAGGTGGCCGCGAATGTAGTTCAACGTGTCACGATGCTCGGTGAAAAGCAGCAACTTGCCACGCCCGTCCTTCAAGTCTGCAAACTCGGCTTCACCTAGACACTTCTTTAACTCATTAAGTTTGGAATCGATTGCGCGATCCCTGACATTTCGTGCTTGGTCGACTAATCGTTGTAGTTCGAAGATCTCTTCGCGAATCTGGTCAAGTTCAGCCACGCCGATGTAGTCGTCGATGACTTGGTCACGCGCTTCATCGTCCAAGTCGTCCTCGTCCATTTCAATATCTGGTTGCCTACCTGACAACTTACCCAAACGCTTCTGACGTTGCTCTGGAGTTAACTCTTCAAGTTCTTTAAGCAGGGCTTCTTGTTTAAGTAGTCGTCTTTTCAGGGATTCATGAATCGCGTACGTCGAGCTTGCCAAGCGTCGCTGGAGCACTGTGCGTGCAAGTGCTGCTGATGAGCGACGTGTGCCTGGTTGCTGCGGCATGTATTCGTTAATATAGCGCGTAACAGATTTATACAATGCAAACTCTTCGGCGTTTAAGCAGAAAGTTGCAGTGCGCGCATGACGGTCTGGGAATAGCCGATGACCTCGCATGTCGCGGAGATCTTCCTTCAACCGGCGAAGCGACCACGGGCATTCTGTTCCGAGTCGAAATATTTCTTTGCGAATGTCTGTCGACTGCTTTTTTAGTCGATGCGGTTCCGGGAAGAGATCGGGATCGATCAAGCGCAGGAAATGTCCGAACTGGTCATCATCGCCATGATGCGGAGTTGCGGTGAGAAGTAGTACGTGATCTGCCTGGGCAGTGAGCTTCAATGCTAGCTCATACCGTTTCGTTGTGGTAACTCTTGATTCACGACCAATGCCGCCGGGAGCTGAACGAGCCGAGCACTTGTGTGCTTCATCAATAATCAGAAGGTCCCATCTTTGTTGCCAAATTCTTTCGCGAACTTCATCCTGCTTTGCATAGTCGATTGACGCTATAACTTGGGAGTGTCGTTGCCAAGGATTAATTAGCTGTTGCTTGTCTACCGATGAATCAATGGTGTCAAACGGTTCGCTGAACCACCTAAGCATTTCGTCTTGCCATTGGATGCATAGCGGCGCCGGGCAAAGAATGAGCACACGTTCAACTGCCTGACGAAGCTTCATTTCCTTGAGCAAAAGACCCGCTTGAATTGTTTTGCCTGCACCTGGGTCATCTGCCAATAAGAAGCGTAATCTTGGCTGAGGCAACATGTGTTGGTAAACAGCCTCGATCTGATGCGGCAACGTTCGAATGCCGGAGAGGCTTACTGCAAACTGTCTATCATGCGCATAAGCAAGACGAATGCGATTCGACTCCACGAGCAACTGGATTGTCCCTGAAGGCGCGGTTATGACCGAAGAATCATCTGTCTGGTCAGTCTGGAGAATTAGCGCAATCTCGTCTGCTGTGACAATAACTTCATCAAGGATTCCGTCTGGCGTTCGCACAAGCAGTTCGTACCCTGCACCTAACGGTCGCGCATCTTCGAGAGTTACGGGAACGTCAAAGTGACCATGCAGATGAATTGGACGACCGATCGGAAGACTGTTTGTCAGCATGTGATTATGGCTTATGTGCCGAGTTCTGACGTTGAAGCAGGTGAGACGTGTTAGCTAAGCTCGTCTTGGTGCGGCCAGGCTTGGGCATGCGGGGCGTATTCCAGTGGCGAAAACGTAACTCCTCAATCTACAAATACATTCAAGCTAATTCAATAGATCATCGCATGTTGGTGAAGTCTGGGGCTATATGTTAGCAAGATAATACCTCGGTGCGTCAAATTCCGTCGCGCTGGATGTCATTGGGCATAGGAATTCCAGGACGGCTGCGGGCGGGAAGGTCGGAATCGGCAGGAATCCCGGCTGGATATCCCTTCGCATGGGTCTGTTTAGCATCGACTTACGACGGCGTCCGCTTTGGCCAAACCGACTTAGACGCTAACGTCTTAAAAGACAATATATTAAAAACACGATGTGGGGCGTTTGGCACCAACCGCAGTACGCCGAATCGAGATCGCCCGAAATTGAACATCTTTTGAAGCCAACACTCTCTAAATCGGTTGAGAATCTGGAGAGGATGGGGCATACAACCGGTCAAAGAGACGGGCTGAAAGGGGGTATGCAACTTTCTTCACGTATTGGCAAGACAACTAGAAGCCAGTCGAGGTGCTGGCTTCAATGATTCGCGCAAGCAACTGGTTACGACCAGCGATCAGAAGCCCGCCGAGTGAGTCCCGTTCGTCGTGCTGTCTAGATTCTAACGGTTCAAGCATACCAGTTACCATTCCTTTACAGGGAACAGCAGTCTCTTGAACCAAGACAACCGCTTGTCTGCGAACGAAGGTGAGGGCCAAAACGCAGATCAGGTATGCCACGCAAGGTTTCGTGTGAAAATTATGAGTGGTGCAGCGTTCTAATCCGGGGATCCAATTCGTTCCTATTTCAGAAAACGCCGAATTATTGCGGGAATAAGTTGGATCAAGATTTTAGATAGCCAAAAATAACGAGAAATTACTCCGCGCTACAATAGTGATTTGGTGATGTCTCGGCATGACGAAAATTTTTTGAAACAACATCGAAAAAAGTGCCGTTTTTTACCATTTTTATTGATTTTAGGCCCAAATTTACTTGCATTCGGCCGACGAATTTTGTATATTATGTACATGGAGCGTGGATATTCCCGCGCTGCCCAACAGCATTTCACGTTAAAACCAATTATTCCCAGTTACCGATATTCGTATGAAAATGAACCGCTAGTGGACTAAACAGCCTTTGCAGATTTTCGCACGCCGATACGGTAACTCGTATCGGCTTTTTCGTTTAAAGCCGATCCATAAAACCAAAAGGACAAACATCCCATGACATTAACACCCTCGCAAACACAAGCCTTAGACGCCCTTGAGGCACTACTTTTAGACGGATACGTGCCTGTATTGACCACGGAGCTAAGCTATATC